>CALRVO020000157.1:0-8039 GCA_943371595.1 Sphingomonas paucimobilis | reverse complement strand
ATCGACGTCGTCGTCGTCGCGGTCGCGATCTTCGCGATCGGCGAGGCCCTGTGGGTCGCCGCGCACCTGCGTCGCAAGCCGCTGGAGATCATCCCGGTCGGCCAGCCCTGGATGAGCAGGTCCGACTGGGGACGGTCGTGGAAGCCGTGGCTGCGCGGCACGGCGTTCGGCTTCCCGTTCGGCGCGCTGCCGGCCGGTGGCGCCGAGGTGCCGACGTTCTTGTCCTACATCACCGAGAAGAAGCTCTCCAAGCACCCCGAGGAGTTCGGCAAGGGCGCCATCGAGGGCGTCGCCGGACCCGAGGCCGCCAACAACGCCTCGGCCGCCGGCACCCTGGTGCCGCTGCTCGCGATCGGGCTGCCGACCACGGCGACCGCCGCAGTGATCCTGCTGGCGGTCCGCAGCTACGGCATCCAGCCCGGCCCGCAGCTGTTCGAGGCCGAGCCCCAGCTCGTCTGGGGCCTGCTCGCGAGCCTCTTCGTCGCCAACCTGCTGCTGCTCGTGCTCAACCTGCCCATGGCGCCGCTGTGGGCCAAGCTGCTGCAGATCCCCCGGCCCTACCTCTACGCCGGCATCCTGTTCTTCGCCTCGCTCGGCGCCTACAGCGTCAACTTCTCGGCCTTCGACCTCGGGCTGCTGCTCGCGGTCGGCCTGCTGGGGCTGGCGATGCGCCGCTTCGGCCTGCCCGTGCTGCCGCTGATCATCGGCGTCATCCTGTGCCCCCGGCTCGAGGAGCAGCTCACCCGTGCCCTGGCGATCTCGCAGGGCGACGTGAGCACGTTGTGGAGCGAGCCGGTCGCGATCGGCGTCTACGTCGTGATGGCCCTGCTCCTGCTGGCGATGGCCATCGGGGCCCTGCGCAAGCCGGAGACCCCGGCGCCCGCGCGGGCCGACTCCTACGAAGGCGCAGGTCTCTGATGACGATCGTGGTGGGCTACAGCCCTGACCCCTACGGCCGTGCGGCCCTCGACCACGCGGCGGGCGAGGCGCTCGACAAGCGCGAGCGCCTGGTCGTCGTCAACGCCACGGCCGGGCAGAGCCTCGTCGACGCGGGGTTCGCCCACGACGACGAGATCGCCGCGCTCACCGCCCGGCTCGAGACCGAGGGCCTCGACGTCGAGGTGCGCCACGACGTGGTGCCCGACGTCGCCGACGCCGTCCTGGCCGCGGCCGAGTCCGAGGACGCCCGGCTGGTCGTGGTCGGCGTACGCCGGCGCACCCCGGTCGGCAAGCTGCTGCTGGGCAGCATCGCCCAGCGGGTGATCCTCGAGGCGGCGTGCCCGGTGCTCGCCGTCAAGCCCCAGAACGGCTGACGCTCAGCGCGAGAGCGCGTGGACCAGGGTCTCCTGCAGCGCACCCATCCACTCGTAGATGTCGTGCGCCTGGGCACGGGGGTCGTCGTCGGGCAGCGACCACCAGTACTCCTCGTCGTCGTCCTCGACACCCAGTCGGGTCGCCAGGGCGAGGCGCACGTCGGCGAACGAGCGCAGCCAGGTCATCGCCTCGGCCTCGTCGAGCTCGACGTCGATCATCAGGCCCTCCTCCTCGAGGATCGGCGGCAGGCCGGCCTCCTCGAGGGCGTCGATGACCGCGGACGCGGCCGCGGCCTTGCCGTCGCGCAGCCCGCCCTCGGTGAAGCGGCGGAACTCCGAGGCGGCCTCGTCGTCGTCGGGGTAGGCGGTCGGGAAGAGGCGGGCGAGCACGGGGTCGTCGGGCGGTGCCGTCGGCCCGGTGAAGTCCATCAGCGCCTCGAACGGGTCGCGGTCGTCGACGGTCGCGGCCTCGTTGCGCAGCAGCTCGACGAGCTGGCCGGTCAGCGAGCGCAGCAGGTCGGCCTCGAAGCCGGTGAAGGTCGCGATGACCCGCCCGCTACGGCGGTGTCGGGTGAAGCCACTCATGCGTCTGCGCCTCACTCCGACTTGGAGAGCGTGGCCCACAGGCCGTACTCGTGCATGGCCTGCACGTCGCGCTCCATCTCCTCGCGGGTGCCGGTGGACACCACGCTGCGGCCGTCCTCGTGGACCTCCATCATCAGCTTCTCGGCCTTCTTCTTCGAGTAGCCGAAGTGCTTCTGGAACACGAACGTGACGTAGGACATCAGGTTGACCGGGTCGTTCCACACGATGGTGACCCAGGGCGTGGCCAGGACGGTGAGGTCGTCGTGCTCCGGGACTTGCTCGAGGCCCGGATCGACCTCGACAGGACTAGCGGTGGACACCTCGTCATGGTGGCACACTCACGCTCGTGCCCCACCTCGACGTACAGCTGACCGACGGCGTGCTCACCCTCACCATGGACCGTCCCGAGGTCCTCAACGCGATGAGCCCCGAGATGAGCCTCGCGCTGGCCGAGCAGCTCGAGCGGGCCCACGTCGACGACGCGGTGCGGGTCGTCGTGCTCACCGGCGCCGGCGACGCGTTCGGCACCGGCGCCGACATCGGCGGCGCCGAGGCCCACGAGCGCTTCGACGTGCGGGCGATGGACGTGACGTCGCGGATGGTCCGCGCGATCGTCGGCTGCGACACCCCGGTGCTCGCCGCGGTCAACGGCATCGCGGCCGGTGTGTCGTGCTCGCTGGCCCTGGCCTGCGACGTGATCGTGGCGCGCGACTCGGCGGCGTTCCTGCTGCCCTTCGCCCGGATCGGCTTCATGGTCGACGGCGGCGCTTCGGCCACCGTCGCCGCCGCGATCGGCCGGGCCCGCGCGATGCGGATGGGACTGCTCGCCGAGCCGCTGTCGGCCCAGGAGGCCTACGACGCCGGGCTGGTCACCCACCTCGCGCCCGCCGAGCCCGCCACGTCGTACGACGAGCTGGTGGCGACCCTGGCCCGGCGGCTGGCCGCGGGGGCGCCCCTGGCGCAGGCCGCCACCAAGCGCGCGATCAACGCCGCCACCCTCGCCCAGCTCGACACCGCCCTCGAGCGCGAGCGCACCGGTCAGACCCTGCTGATGCGCACCGCCGACGTCGCCGAGGGCATGCGGGCCTTCTCCGAGCGCCGCAAGGCGGTCTTCCGCGGCGAGTAGGTGACACGGCGTCACCGGCCCGAAACGCCCGGGGCCCGGCTAGGTCGTCCGCAGTAACCGGACCGACCCCACCCCGTGACGCGCTCTCCATAGCGTCGATCGACGGCCACCGTGGCCGTCGGACACGACAGGAGACACCGTGAGGGACACCCACTCCCCGCGTCGACGTCGGATGGTGCTGGTGCCGCTGCTCGCGGCCCTGGTGCTCCCGGGGACAGCGTCGATGCAACCCGCAAGTGCCGCACCCGCAGCCAGCACCACCGCACGGACCGTGACGCTCCCCCTTGGCGCCACCGACGACCTCGTGCTGCCCGACCCGATGGACCGGGGCGACTACACGCCGCTCGCGATCCAGGAGGTCAAGCTCGGCACCGCCGCGCTGCAGGAGCCGGCCTCCAACGGGGACGCCCCCGCGGCCGGCACCGTCTCGGCCCCGGAGAGCTTCGAGATCCGCGGTGCGCTCTACCACCCCGACTTCACCCAGCGCACCGCACCGTCGCCGCTGATCGTGCTGGTGCACGGCAACCACGGCTCGTGCGACGCCGGCACCAACAACGCGACCGCGACCTGCACGCAGTACAAGCGCAACGAGGCCGGCTACGCCTACCTGGGCGAGAACCTCGCGACGTGGGGCTACACCGTCTTCTCGCTCTCGCAGGACCAGCTGATGCTGCGCCAGGACAACCCCAAGGGCAAGGGGATGCACCAGCGACGGATGCTCATCGCGGCCGCCCTCGACGCGCTCAGCGCTGCCGACGCGGGCACCCTCGCCGACGGCCCGAGCGTCACCCCCGGCATCAGCACCACGCTCGGCGGCAAGCTCGACCTGACGCGCATCGGCCTGATGGGCCACTCGCGCGGCGGTGACGCGGTCACCAGCTTCATGGACTACAACCGGATCCGCACCGACGGGCCGCGCTACCCCCTGCGCGGCGTCATCTCCCTCGCCCCCGTCGACTACGAGCGCAAGGCGCCCTACGGCACGCCGTACATGACGATCCTGCCGTTCTGCGACGGCGACGTCTCCAACCTGCAGGGCGCGCGGTTCTACGAGCGCAGCCAGTACGTCAAGGGCGACGACCCTTTCCCGCGCATCCAGTCGTCGCAGCTCGGCGCGATCCACAACTGGTACAACACCGTCTGGTACGCCGACGGAGGCGCCGACGGGCAGAACAACAACGACGCCGCCTGCGGCAACTCGGCCCCGTTCGCCAACACCAACATCCACCCCAACAACATCCGGCTCAGCGGGGCCGCGAGCTCGACCGACCCCGCGCTCAACTACGTGATCGACAACTCCGACACCTACAACCCGGCGGTCAACACCAAGATCTCGGGCGACCCCGCGCGGATGGGTGACCAGGAGAAGATCGGCCTGGCGACGATGGCGGCGTTCTTCCGCCGCTACGTCGGCGGCGAGGGCGCGTTCGAGCCCTACATGACCGGTGAGCTGTCCGACACCGCGTCGCACCTGCAGATCCCCGAGTCGGCCTGCCCGACCAGCGTGTCCGGCACCCGCATCGGCTGCGAGGAGTACGTCTCGACCAGCTACTTCCCGCCGGCCTCCGAGCGGGTCGACGTGATCCGCCCCGAGATCGCCAACCCGCTGGGGCTCAACGCCCTGGGCGGCAGCCTCAGCGGCAGCGGCTTCGCCAACCCGTACGTCGCCGGTGGTGGCGTCACGCCGACGCCGAGGAGGACGGCGGGCGGCTACGACTGGTGCAACCCCGAGCCCGACGACTTCGCCCCGGCGCAGCTCGGCAAGGGCACGCTGCCGACCGCGGCCAAGGCCTGTCCGCTCCCCGCGGCCAACGCCCTCGGCGGCCAGAGCAACGGCATGCGTGAGAACGCGCCCGTCAACCACTCCTACGGCCGTCAGCTGGCCCTGGCGTGGGAGAGCGGCCAGGCGGCGACGCTGACGGCCGACATCCCGGCGGCCTCGGCCGACATGAGCGGGCTGAAGGCGCTGACCATGGGCGCCGACGTCAACTTCTTCGACCTGCGCAACCCGGGCGCCGACAACCGCGGCGACAACACGCGCACGGGCACCTCGCCCGACTTCTCGTGGCCGAACGAGCTGCCGACGTCCTACGACCCGACCAGCACCACCCAGGACTTCGTCATCGCGCTGACCGACGCCGAGGGCAACGAGGCGACGGTCAACGCCGGCGACGAGCGCTGGGGCAACGCCCTGCACATGTCGACGGGCACCAACACGCCCAACACCCACATCGTGCTCGACCAGATCCGGGTCCCGCTGACCGAGTTCGCCGCCCAGGGCGTCGACCTCACCCGGCTCGACTCCCTCGAGCTGCGCTTCGGCGTGGAGGGCACCCCGGCATCGGGCTCGATCCAGCTGGCCGACGTGCGATTCCAGGAGTCCGTCGACGCTCCGCTGATCCTGTCCGACGGGACCGCGCCCGACCAGGGCGCCGGCTCGGGCCCGGTGACCTCCGGGCCCGACCCCGCCGTCGAGCTGGCGGCGTACGACAACACGGCCGGCAACGTGAGGCTCAACGACGACGTGGCCGACCCCGCCAACAACACGACGTGGGTCGTCGACGACGACCGGGCGCAGTGCCCGACAGCGAGCTTCACCTCGATCCAGGACGCCGTCGACTTCGCTGCTCCCTGGGACACCGTCGTGGTGTGCGAGGGCGTCTACGAGGAGTCGTCGACACCGGTGTCGGGACCGGGCAACCCCGTCGCGACCTCGGCGCTCAACGGCCTGACGATCACCAAGCCGCTCAAGATCAAGGGCGCCGGCGCCGACAAGGTGACGATCATGCCGGACCAGTCGCTCGACTCGCTCGAAGGCCTCAAGCCCTACCTGCGTGACGGCGGCGGCAACGTCATCACCGTGTCGCGGCAGTCGCTCGGCTCGACCGACACCAACGAGATGTTCGTCGACATCTCCGGCGTCACCGTCACCGCGGGCGACACCTGGGCCGAGGCGGGCGTCGCCTACTTCGGTGCGGCGGGTCGCGTCTCCGAGAGCGTCGTCGGCCCGATGAAGGTCGCCGCCGACGCCACCCAGCTGGCCGACCACCCGCACGGCTGGGGGATCGTCAAGACCGGCGTCGTCCAGGGCGCCGGCACCGGCACGGTCGAGACCGAGCTGACCGTCACCGACAGCGTGGTCAAGGGCTACGGCGCCGGCGGCATCCTGTTCGACGGTGCCAAGGGCCCCGACGGCGCGGCCGCCAACACCGTGCGCACCGGCATCGAGCAGCACGGCTACGTCGTCGACACCGTCGTCACCGGCCGACCGAACGGCGTGGTGCCGCAGACCGGCATCAAGTACACCAGCGGCGTCGACGGCTTCGTGCGCACCAGCAGGGTCACCGGGAACTTCTTCCGCCCCGACCCGACGCGGTCGTTCGGCATCCTGCTCGCCGACGCCGGCACGGAGACCGGGCTCAACGCCTCCCGGGTGTCCCTGACGGGCAACGGGTGGGCGGCGTACAACGCGACGGCGGACGGCACCACCGTGCGCAGCGGCGCTCCCTTCCCGGTGACGTCGAGCTACTTCGGACCGGTCGCCCCCGTCGCGGGCGGCCCGGCCGACGCGAGCACCGGGGCCGAGGCGATCTCGGGATCGGGGTCGGTCACCACCGCCTCGCGGGTGTCGACCACCCCGGTCGGCGTCCCGACGACGTACGGCGCGGTGGCCGACGCGGAGCCGACCGCGGCGCTCGTCGACCCGTTCGCCGGCACCGAGGTCGAGGTCGGCGAGACCGTCACCCCGCTGGTCGCGGCGGGCGACGACTTCGCCGTGCGCGAGGCGGTCCTCCTCGTCGACGGCGAGCCGGTCGGCTCGGCCACGACGGCGCCCTACGCCATCGCCTGGACCCCGGGCGCCGGCCGGGCCGGGGACGACGTCACGCTGACCGCGGTGGTCACCGACTCCTCGGGCCAGGAGGTGACCTCGGCGCCGCTGGTGCTCTCGGTCGCCGCCGCCCCCGTGGACCCGCCGACCCCGCCGACCCCGGCACCAGCCCCGAAGGTCTCGGTACGCATCGTCGACCGCTTCCCGACCAAGGGCACCGCGGTCGCGGGGGTCCGCGTCAACCAGGCGGGCAGGGTGAGGCTGACCAGCCCCAAGCTGGTCTCGCAGACGGTCCGGGCGACCGCGGCCGGTGAGGTGCGGCTGCCGCTCAAGGTCAGGGCCGCCTTCCGCAAGACCCTCGCCCGCCAGGGCAGGATCAAGGTCACGGCCACGTTCACCTTCGCCACGACCGGCGGCACGGTCACCGTGAAGAGGTCGTGGGTGCTCGTGCAGAAGAAGTAGCCGGACCTGCTCGACCGTACGGCCCCCGGCGCACCCGCGCCGGGGGCCGTACGACGTCAGCTCGGCTCAGCCCGGCTCAGGTGCACCACTTCGCAGCCACGGCGCGCAGCACCGTGACGTTGCGGTTGGTCGTGACGCCCAGGCGCTTCTCGACCGGCCCCAGCAACGTCGCGTCGAGGTAGCCGCCGCCGAGCAGCAGGTGCACGGCGCGGCCCGAGACGTGGACCCGCTCGTGCTCGGTGGAGAGCCCCTCGAGCTCACGGCCCAGCCCTGCCGGCTCCTCCTTGACCAACCACACGTAGTGCTTGCCGTCGTGGCCCTCGGCGAACCGGTCGGCGTCGGCGACGACCCCGCCCAGCTCGGCGGCGGTGTAGGCGATCGTCGGCACCTCGAAGCCGCGGTCGGCCCGGTAGGCCGCCTCGAGCGCCGCCTCGACCCGCGCCCGCGAGCGCATCCGGGTCTCGAGCCGCACGTTGCCGGTGTTGATGTGGGTCGCGACGCCGGTGAACCCGGCACCCTCGGTCGCCGCGACGATCGACTCCTTCGGGAACTTCCGGTTCTTGCCGAGGTTGATCGCGCGCAGGAAGGCGATGTACGTCGACATGACCGCGATCCTGCCCCAACCGGGGCGTGTGGTCATCGGCCGTCGGGACGGTGCCTGACGTGCGGATCGGGCGGTTCGCGCCGGAATGTCGGCGGCGCGGGTGAGGATGCTCCCCGTGGA
>CALRVO020000156.1:0-8107 GCA_943371595.1 Sphingomonas paucimobilis | reverse complement strand
GTACTGGTGGCGCAGGGTGCGCTTGGCGTAGCCACCGCGGGTGATGGAGACGACGAGCTCCTCGTCGGGGATCAGGTCCTCCATCGAGAGGTCGCCGTCGGCGGCGATGATCTGGCTGCGCCGGTCGTCGCCGTACTTGTCGACGATCTCGGTCAGCTCGTCGGAGACGATCTGCCGCTGGCGCGCCTCGTTGGCCAGGATGTCCTCGAGGTCGGCGATCTCGATCTCGATCTTGGCGAGGTCGTCGATGATCTTCTGTCGCTCGAGGGCCGCCAGGCGGCGCAGCTGCATGTCGAGGATCGCGTTGGCCTGCAGCTCGTCGATCTCGAGCAGCGCGATCAGGCCCTGGCGCGCGTCGTCGACCTCGGGCGAGCGCCGGATCAGCGCGATGACCTCGTCGAGGGCGTCGAGGGCCTTGACCAGGCCGCGGAAGATGTGGGCGCGGCGCTCGGCGTCGGCGAGGCGGTAGCGGGTGCGCCGCTGGATGACCTCGATCTGGTGGGCCACCCAGTTGCTGATGAACTGGTCGATCGACAGCGTGCGCGGGACGCCGTCGACCAGCGCCAGCATGTTGGCGCTGAAGTTGGTCTGCAGCTCGGTGTGCTTGAGCAGGTTGTTGAGCACGACGCGGGCCACGCCGTCGCGCTTGAGGACGACGACCAGCCGCTGGCCGGTGCGGTCGGAGGTGTCGTCGCGCACGTCGGCGATGCCCTGGACCTTGCCGGAGTCGGCGAGCTCGGCGATCTTGAGCGCCAGGTTGTCCGGGTTGACCATGTAGGGCAGCTCGGTGATCACCAGGCAGGTGCGGCCGCGGTTGTCCTCGTCGACGTCGATCACCGCGCGCTGGGTGATCGAGCCGCGACCGGTGCGGTAGGCCTGCTCGATGCCCTGGCGGCCCACGATCAGCGCGCCGTTGGGGAAGTCGGGGCCCTTGATGCGCTCGATGAGCGCGTCCTGCAGCTCCTCACGGCCGGCGTCGGGGTGCTCGAGCGCCCAGCGGGCGCCGTCGGCGACCTCGCGCAGGTTGTGCGGGGGGATGCTGGTGGCCATGCCGACGGCGATGCCGGCCGAGCCGTTGACCAGCAGGTTGGGGAACCGCGCCGGCAGCACGACGGGCTCCTGCGAGCGGCCGTCGTAGTTGGGCTGGAAGTCGACGGTGTCCTCGTTGATGTCGCGCACCATCTCGAGCGCGAGCGGTGCCATCCGGCACTCGGTGTAACGCATGGCGGCCGCCGAGTCGTTGCCCGGGGAGCCGAAGTTGCCCTGCCCGTGCACCAGCGGGGCGCGCATCACCCACGGCTGCGCGAGCCGCACCAGGGTGTCGTAGATCGCGGTGTCGCCGTGCGGGTGGTACTGACCCATGACGTCACCGACGACGCGCGAGCACTTGGAGTAGCCACGGTCGGGGCGGTAGCCGCCGTCGTACATCGCGTAGAGCACCCGGCGGTGCACCGGCTTGAGCCCGTCGCGGACGTCGGGCAGGGCCCGGCCCACGATGACCGCCATCGCGTAGTCGATGTAGGCGCGCTGCATCGAGGTCTGCAGCTCGACGGGCTCGATGCGGCCGCCGGGAGGGGTGGCACCGCCGTCGGTGGGCGTCTGGGTCATCGGTCAGTCTCTTTCGTCAGAAGTGCTTGGCTGCCGCCGACACGTCGCAAGCCGGTGCTCGCTTCGCTCCGCTCCGTTTGCGACGGGTCGGCTACCCGGTCCCTCGCTCGCTGCGCTCGCCGGGCCCGGATCTCGCGCTAGATGTCGAGGAATCTCACGTCTTTGGCGTTGCGCTGGATGAAGGAGCGACGCTGCTCGACGTCCTCGCCCATCAGGATCGAGAAGATCTCGTCGGCGTGGGCGGCGTCGTCGAGGGTGACCTGGAGCATGAGGCGCTGCTCGGGGTCCATCGTGGTCTCCCACAGCTCCTTGGCGTTCATCTCGCCGAGGCCCTTGTAGCGCTGGACGGGGTTCTCCTTGGGCAGCTTGCGCCCGTTGGCCAGGCCGTGGGCCATCATCGTGTCGCGCTCGGCGTCGGAGTAGACGAACTCGTGGTCGGCCGGCGGTCCGGTCCACCGGATGCGGTAGAGCGGGGGCTGGGCCATGTAGACGTAGCCGCCCTCGATCAGCGGGCGCATGAAGCGGAACAGCAGCGTCAGCAGCAGCGTGTTGATGTGGTGGCCGTCGACGTCGGCGTCGGCCATGAGCACCACCTTGTGGTAGCGCAGCTTGTCGACGTTGTACTCCTCCTGGATGCCCGTGCCGAGGGCGGAGATGATCGACTGCACCTCGGCGTTGCCGAGCACCTTGTCGATGCGCGCCTTCTCGACGTTGAGGATCTTGCCGCGGATCGGGAGGATCGCCTGGATGCGGGGGTCGCGTCCCTGGCGGGCCGACCCACCGGCCGAGTCGCCCTCGACGATGAAGACCTCGCACTCCTCGGGACGGTTGGACTGGCAGTCCGACAGCTTGCCGGGCAGTCCGCCGCCGCCGAGCAGGCCCTTGCGGGAGCGCGCCAGCTCGCGGGCCTTCTTGGCCGCCTGTCGGGCCTGGGCCGCGGCCTGGGCCTTGCGGACGATGTCCTTGCCCTCGGCGGGGTTCTGCTCGAGCCACATCTTGAGCTGGTCGTTGACGATGCGCTGGGTGAAGCCCTTGGCCTCGGTGTTGCCGAGCTTGGTCTTGGTCTGACCCTCGAACTGCGGCTCGCCGAGCTTGATCGAGATGATGGCGGTGAGGCCCTCGCGGATGTCGTCGCCCGAGACCCGGTCCTCCTGCTTCTTCATCAGGCCCCAGTCGAAGCCGGCGTTGTTGATCAGCGAGGTGAGGGCCGCGCGGAACCCCTCCTCGTGCGTGCCGCCCTCGTGGGTGTTGATCGTGTTGGCGAAGGTGTGGACCGACTCGGAGTAGGTCGTGTTCCACTGCATCGCGATCTCGAGGCTCATGTGGCTCTCGGCCGACTCCGGGGTCTCGGCCTCGAAGCTGATGATCGAGGCGTTGGCCGGGGTCTTGGCACGGTTGAGGTGCTCGACGTAGTCGACCAGCCCGCGGTCGTAGCGGAACACCTGCTCGGTGCCACCGCCGGCCGCGGCCACCAGCGCGTCGTGGCCGGCGGAGTCGAGGTCGTTGTCGACGGTGTCGTCGCTGACCGCCTCGGCGACCGCGTCGGCGCCGACCCGCTCGTCGCGCACGACGATCTCGAGGCCCTTGTTGAGGAAGGCGTACTCGCGGATGCGGGTGGTGATGGTCTCGAGGTTGAACGCCGTGGTCTCGAAGATGTCGGTCGACGGGTAGAACGTGATCGTGGTGCCGGTGCGCTCACCCTCGGCCATCGTGCCGACCTCGTCGAGACCGGTGACCGGGTCACCGACGTGGAACTCCTGGCGCCACTTGCGGCCACGGTTCTTGACCTCGGCGACCACCCGGGTCGACAGGGCGTTGACCACCGAGATGCCGACGCCGTGCAGTCCGCCGGACACCTTGTAGCCGCCGCCGCCGAACTTGCCGCCGGCGTGGAGCACCGTGAGGGCGAGGGTCAGCGCGGGCAGCTCCTGGCCGGGAGCGGTGTCGGTGGGGATGCCGCGGCCGTTGTCCTCGACGCGCACCCCGCCGTCGGCGAGCAGCGTCAGGACGATCCGGTCGCAGTGCCCGGCGAGCGACTCGTCGACGGCGTTGTCGACGACCTCCCAGATCAGGTGGTGCAGGCCGCGCTCGCCGGTGGAGCCGATGTACATACCGGGGCGCTTGCGGACCGCCTCGAGGCCCTCGAGCACCTGGATCGAGGAGGCGCCGTACTCGGTGTCGACGGTCGCGCTGCGGATGCCGGTGTGGGGCTCGTCGGGAGCCGGGGCGGGGGTGTCGTCCGGGGTCTCGGGAGCGTTATCGGGGACGGTCTGGTCGGACACGCGGGACCTCTTCGCAGGCAGGAGCCGGACATGATGAAGGTCGCGCCACCCAGGGCCGCGACCTCGATCGCCATAATAGCCCTTTACGGCCCGCATCACACGCAGGTGCTCTGAGCCTGTGGATGATCGCTGCGCAGAATGCGCTGTCAGCGGCCCATAGGCGGGTCTCAGGCGCCCTCGGAGGGCCTCGACCATGCCCCCGTACGTCGTCTCGTCGACTGGAGCCGCTGTGCGCCGCTCTGGAGGGGCGACCGGGTCGGGCCAGGTGTGGGCGCGTCGTGCGGTGGCCATGATGTGCGCGCCGCGGACCCGACCCGGGTCCCCACCCGTCGAGCAGGAGACACCCATGTTCAGCCGTAGCGACCGCCGTCGACGCCGTGAGCAACGGCGCAGCAAGCCGGACTGGACCGAGTGCGCCGACTGCGGGGAGTGCGTGTCGTGCCCGCTGCTGCTCTCGCCCCTGGTGGTGCTGCTCCGGGTGCTGCCCGGTGCGTTCCGGGCCGACGCGGTCGATCCCTGGGTCGCCCGCCCCGACGGGCTGCTGGCCCGCGTGGCGGCCCGGTTGGTGCGCTCCTACCAGCTGCGCGTCTCGGTGCCGCGCGCCCGGCCGGTGTGCCCGATGACGCCGACCTGCTCGCGCTACGGGCTGCAGGCGTTGTCACGCCACGGTGCCTGGCGCGGCGGGCTGCTGGTGCTGCGGCGCTTGCGACGCTGCGGCGGCGAGGGGCCGCGGCTCGACCCGGTGCCTGCGCTGCGGTGACCGTGTCCGTGGCACGGACGCATCCCGGTCAGCCGTAGGTGTCGCGTGGCCCGCGCCCGTCACGGGCCGAGCGCCGGCCCTTCTTCCAGGTCGGCAGGTGGGGGCCCAGCACCTCGAGGATGGTGACGGTCCCGTGGCCGAGGTCCTCGTTGAGCCGACGCAGGATGCTCGGGGTGAGGAGCGTGAGCTGCGTGGCCCACGCGGTCGAGTCGGTGCGCACGACCAGCTTGCCGTCGGCGAACGACTCGGGCGTGCAGTGGTCGGCGACCTCGTCCCCGACCAGCTCGGGCCACCGGGCGAAGACCCCCCGGATCCGCAGCTGCAGCTCCCACCCGCCGCGGTCGACCAGCCGGCCCACCTCGCCGCCGAGCAGCTGCGGGTCGCGGTCGTCGGGGTGCGCCCCCGAGACGCGACCGCGGCGCACGTCGCCCGGGGGCGGCGTACGACGGGGGCCGCGGCGGCGGGCGGCCGGCGTGGTGCCGGCGGTCGCGCGGGTGACCTGACGGGCCAGGTCGAGCCCGTCGTCGGAGTGTGGTCCCTCGGTCGCCGGTGTCGCCGGCGGCTGCTCGTCATCCGTCGGCACGGGTCACCTCTCCCCCGGCGACGGTGAAGCGGGCGCCGGCGAGTGCCTCGGGGACGTCGGCGGCGACCGCGGCGGTGACCAGCACCTGCTCGGCGCCGGCGACCAGCTCGGCGAGCTGGCTGCGGCGCTCGGCGTCGAGCTCGGCGAAGACGTCGTCGAGGATGAGGATCGGGTCGTCGCCGTCGGAGCGCAGCAGGTCGTAGGAGGCCAGGCGCAGGGCCAGGGCGAAGGACCAGCTCTCGCCGTGGGAGGCGTAGCCCTTGACGGGCAGGCGGGTGCCGCCGGCGTCGGGCACCGAGTGCCCGAGCGAGAGCAGCAGGTCGTCGCGGTGCGGGCCCACGAGACACACCCCGCGGTCCAGCTCGTCGTTGCGGCGCCGGGCCAGCTCGGCGAGCAGCGACTCGGTCAGGTCGCCGCGGTCGGGCCGCGCGGGGTCCGTGGTCGCCGACGACGGCAGCTCGAAGGAGGCCTTGTAGGCGATGGCGGCGTCGTCGCGGCCCGCGCCTCGGGCGACGGTGGCGTAGGCGGCACCGACGTAGGGCCCCAGGTGCTCGACCAGCGCCAGGCGCTCGGCCAGCAGCTCGGCCCCCACGCGGGCCAGGTGGGCGTCCCACACGTCGAGGGTCGAGAGCGCCGACTCCTGGCTGGAGGACCCCCGTCGGGCGTGACCGGCGGTCTTGAGCAGCGTCGCGCGCTGCTTGAGGACACGCTCGAGGTCGCTGATCGTGCCGGCGAGGCGCGGGGTGCGCAGCACGAGGAGGTCGTCGAGGAAGCGCCGACGGTCGCCGGGGTCGCCCTTGACCAGGGTGAGGTCCTCGGGCGAGAACACGACGGTGCGCACCAGTCCGACGATCTCGCGGACCCGTGGCAATGTCGACTTGTTGATTCGTCCCTTGTTCGACTTACCGACATTGATCTCGACCTCGAGCACCGCGGTGCGGCCGTCCTTGACCACCGCGGCGCGCACGATCGCCTGCTCGGCACCGGCGCGGACGAGCGGGGTGTCGCCGGCGACCCGGTGCGACGACAGCCGCGAGAGGTAGTCGACCGCCTCGACCAGGTTGGTCTTGCCCTGGCCGTTGCGGCCCACGAAGGCCGTCACCCCGGGCCCGAGCGGCACGTCGACGAGGGCGTAGGAACGGAAGTTGTGCAGCGCCAGGTGCGAGACGTGCACTGGGTCGATCCTCCTGAGGTCCCGGCCCGCGCGTCCGGTCCCCCCGGAGCCTACGGGGCCTAATGTTCTGCCATGAGCGAAGACCCGTTGGCCAAGCAGCCACCCCAGGACCCCTACGGCTCGGCCCAGCCGCCGCAGTCCCCGCCCCCGGCCTACGGCCAGCAGCCCGGCGGCTACGGCCAGCCGCCCCAAGGCTATGGCCAGGCCCCGCAGGGCTACGGCCAGCAGCCGGGCGGCTACGGCGCCGGCGGCAGCTACTTCATCTCCCACATGGGCCAGGAGCAGGGCCCGCTCCAGATCGGCCAGCTCGCCCAGATGGCCACCTCCGGCAATCTCAAGCCCGACACGATGGTGCGCGCCGACAACGGCGCCCAGTGGTTCCCCGCCAAGGAGGTCCCCGGCCTCTACTCCGACAAGGAGTGGCTGACCACGGCCCTGATCTCGTGGTTCCTCGGCTCGTTCGGCGTCGACCGCTTCTACCTCGGCTACACCGGCCTCGGCGTGGCCAAGCTGCTCACCTGCGGCGGGCTCGGCATCTGGACCATCATCGACTTCGTGCTCGTGCTCATGCGCAAGATCCCCGATGCACAGGGCCGCCCCCTCCGCTGAGCGCGGTGTCGCCCCGGTCACCACCACGTTGGTGGCGGCCGGGGCTGCTGTCGCGCTCGGCGCGGCGTTCTTGATCTCCCCCGACCACGTCGAGGACGGACCGGTGATCTGCCCGTTCCGACGCCTGACCGGGCTGCCCTGCCCCGGCTGCGGCCTGACCCGGTCGTGGGTCTACCTCGCCCACGGCCAGTGGCACGACGGGTTCACGGCCCACCCCTTCGGCATCGTGGCGGTCGCCGCCGCGGTCGCGCTCGTGGTCGCCGTCGTCGTCGCCCTCGTGCGCCGCGCCCCACCACCCGACCTCGACCGCGTCGTACGACGACCGTGGGTCGCGGCGGTCGTCGTCGCCTGGCTGGCCTTCGCGGGGGCCAGGCTGGTGCTGGCGGTCTAGGAGGCGCCGCTGGCGTCGCCACCGGCGGGCGGGGCGGTGTGCACCGCGTGGCCGCCGAACTGGTTGCGCATCGCCGCGACCGCCTTCATCGCCGGGCTGTCGTCCTGGCGCGAGGTGAAGCGGGCGAACAACGACGCCGCGATGACGTGCATCGGGACGGCGTTCTCGATCGCCGCCTCGACGGTCCAGCGTCCCTCGCCCGAGTCGTCGGCGTAGCCGCGCAGCTGGTCGAGGTGGGTGTCGTCCTCGAGTGCCGCGACCAGGAGGTCGAGAAGCCAGGAGCGGATGACGGTGCCGGTGCGCCAGGAGTCGAAGACCTCGGTGACGTTGTCGACCAGGTCGACGGCCTCGAGGAGCTCCCAGCCCTCGGCGTAGGCCTGCATCATCGCGTACTCGATGCCGTTGTGGACCATCTTGGCGAAGTGCCCGGCGCCGGGCTTGGCGCCGGCGTGCACGAAGCCGCCGTCGCTCGGCTTGAGCGCGTCGAGCGCGGGCTGCACCTTGGCGACGTCGTCGGGCGAACCGCCGCACATCAAGGCGTAGCCGTTGTCGAGGCCCCACACGCCGCCGGAGACGCCGCAGTCGACGAAGCCGATGCCGCGCTCGGCGAGCATCTCGGCGTTGGCCTGGTCGTCGGTGTACTTGGAGTTGCCACCGTCGACGACCAGGTCGCCCTCACCGAGCAGGTCGCCGAGCTCGG
>CALRVO020000155.1:0-8178 GCA_943371595.1 Sphingomonas paucimobilis | reverse complement strand
CGTCTCGGCCCCCGGCGAGCTCGACGCCGCGGCCGAGCGTGCCCGGCGTGACGAGCTCGAGGCCCAGGCCGCCGAGGAGGTCCGGCTCACCGACTCCAGCGAGCGCGGCGTGAAGGTCGCCTCCGGCAAGGTCTGACCTCCACCTCACGGTGTCCCAGGAGGCCGCCACGGTGGTCGAGGAGGCCGCCCCCACGGTGGTCGAGGAGGCCGCCCCCACGGTGGTCGAGGAGGTTGCCCTGGCAACCGTCACGAGACCACACCAGCCGCACCGGTGGATCCGAGGTGACCACGGGGTCCGGGTCGGGCGGTCGCGCGCGTAGTCGATCGCGTCTCGGCGTCAAGGACGTCGCTGCGCTCCGCCACTTCGTGGGCGCTGCGCGCTCCTTGACCCCGAGCCTCTCGCGATCGACTGACGGCGCGCTGTCGGCGGAGCCTCGTTCCTCGGCCCGCCGCCGCTGGCGCGGCCGCCCGATCCTGCGACTGGCGAGGATCGTCCGCACGTAGGCGGGGGAGATCCTCGCCGGTCGCCATGAGGACGCGCGTATGGAGCTCGATCTGCGATCTCGACGTGGCTGGTACGTCGAGATCGCAGATCGAGGCGCGCGGACGACCCGAAGCACCGGAGCCTGAGGTCCGCCGAGACCCGTCGAGACCGCGCGAGCCCTGAACCGCCCTACTCGAAGAACTTCGGCGTCTCGCCCGACCCGGCGGCGATCCGCTCACGCGCCCACTTCGGCAGGATGAAGACGCCCTCGGCCTCGACGGTGATGCCGTCGGGCCCGATGAGGTGGCCCTTGGCCCAGGTCTTGATGCCGTCGACCCGGTCGATCCAGGCCTCGGCGCGCAGGTCGCCGAGGGGGGTGCCCTGGCGGTAGCGCAGGGTGAGGGTGCCGGTCATGCCGGGACGCCCGCCGGCGCCGGCGGACTCGCCGAGCATCTGGTCGAGCACGAGCGCGGAGACGCCGCCGTGGACGAGCCCGGGCGGGCCCTCGTACGCCGCGCCCAGGTGGAAGTCGCACCACACGCGGCCGTCGGCGCTCTCGTGGTGCTCGGTGACCAGGGGTGGTGCGACCGGGTTGCGCAGCCCGACGACGGTGTTGCCCCAGGGGCGTCCGCGCCCGTCGGCGCCATAGCTGACCCCGAGGGCGCCGGGCAGCTGCTGGCGGCGCAACCGGGCGGTGATCGCCTCGATCTCGGCCTGGGCGCGACGTACCTCGTCGTCGTCGACGGTGGTGCGGATGGTCGCGTCGACCAGGTCGCGGACCGCGGCGGTGAAGGGGCCGTAGAGAGCGACGCGTCGTGCGACCTCGTCCTCGGGCAGGTCGTCGAACGTGAAGCCTCCGGTCATGGCGGTCACCCTAGAACACGTTCTACTCCGGGCGTCGCGTGACCGGTTATCCGGTTGTCCGGGCCGGCACCGGGTTGCTTCGATCAGGCATGGCTCCCACCGCGCTGGCCCTGCCCGACGTCAGGCTGGCGGCCTCGTGGGCCGACACGCTGCGCGACTTCGGTACGGCGTACCCGCACGGCTCCGGGGTCGACCCGCACGCGTGGCCGCGCCTCGACGACGCGGGTTGTGCGGCGTTCGTCGCCGAGCGGCTGCGCTACGCCGACCCCGCCGCCACGCTGCCGCCCGGGCAGGTGGCGTGCACGTTCTTCTGGCTGCTCGACGGCACGGGGGACGAGGTGGTGGGTTTCCTCGCGGTGCGGCACGCCCTCAACGACCACCTGCTCGAGCAGGGAGGTCACGTCGGCTACTCGGTGCGGCCCTCGGCGCGGGGTCGCGGCCACGCCACGCGCGCGCTGCGGCTCGGGCTTGACCACGCCGCCGCCCTGGGGCTCGACCGGGTCCTGCTGACCTGCGAGCCCGGCAACGTCGCCTCGCGCCGCACGATCGAGCGGGCCGGCGGCGTCCACGAGGACACCCGTGCGGGCCGTCAGCGCTTCTGGGTCGCGACCGCGGGGGCGGGGCTCAGGCTCGGGTGGACCCCGGACGGTGGCGCTCGAGGGCGGCGGTGAACAGGTCGGGGTCGACCATCGAGGCGTCGATGACCAGCGGGTCGCGCCCGAAGCGGGCCATGAGCACCTTCCAGCCGCGGCGCCCCGGCGTGCCGACGACCTCCATCCGCGTGAACCTGCTGGTCAGGTCGAAGACCTCGCGGTGCGCTCCCCGCACCACCTCGAGCTGCCCGCCACGGATCGCGAGGTGGACCGGGGCCGAGCCGACGCGCACGGCGTACGTCGTCAGGGTGACGACGACCAGCAGGCCGGCGACGCCCAGGCTGGCCGTCGTGGGCTCGCGGTAGGCGAGGTAGCCGGCACCGACGGTGGCCGCCAGCAGCACCAGGAGCAGCAGCCCCAGGGTGCGACGCACCGCCACCCGCGGTGGGAACACCACGTCCGTCGAGCGGCCCGAGGCGGCGGCGTCACGCCGGTCGCGCCGGGCGGGGGCGGGTCGCGGGTCCGGCTCGGGTGGCTCGGGCTGGGCCGGCTCGGCGGGGGTGCCGAGCGCGTCGAGGACCTCGCGTCCGGCCTCGACCTGGTCGAACGCCCACGGCGACGGCGGGCGCAGGGGAGTGGTCCGCGGCGCCGCGTGCCGGGGCGGGGAGGCGGTGGGTGAGTGCGCAGTCCCGCCGGAGGTCTCCTCGGGCTGCTGGGGGTCTGGCGGGGACTCCGGTCCACCGTTGTGGTGCGCTTGCCAGCGTCCGAGGATCTCCGCAGCGGTGGCCGGCTCGTCGCCGGGCGTGCGCGAAGGCATGCCGCCACGCTAACCGGTCTGTGACTGGTCGTCCCACGGTTGGACGAATCCTGACCACCGGCGGCAGCGCCGGCCCGCCGCCGGACGGCCTCCTGCGAGGATGCAGGAGACCTGGTCACCGGCCACCCGGCCGGCCGGCCGACGTACGACGACGTGCAGGAGCCGCCATGCCCTTCGGGCCCTCCGGGATGTATCCCGCCTACCCCGCCCCCAGTGCCGCTGCGCAGCGGCACTACGACGCGATGGTGACCTTCATGCGCGAGGAGGTGTTCCCCGCCGAGGCGGCCTACGACTCGTTCCGCCACGAGGCCGGCGAGCACGACCACGCCGTGCCGCCGGTGATCGAGGAGCTCAAGGCCAAGGCTCGCGAGCGCGGCCTGTGGAACCTCTTCCTGCCCTCCGAGAGCGGGCTGACCCAGCTCGAGTACGCCCCGATCGCGGAGCTGTCGGGGTGGAGCAACGAGCTCGCGCCCGAGGCCATCAACTGCCAGGCGCCCGACACCGGCAACATGGAGCTGCTGCACCTCATCGGCAACGCCGCGCAGCAGGAGCGGTGGCTGCGGCCGCTGCTGGCCGGCGAGATCCGGTCGGCGTTCGCGATGACCGAGCCCCGGGTCGCGTCCTCCGACGCGACCAACATCGAGACCCGCATCGTGCGCGACGGCGACGAGTACGTGATCAACGGTCGCAAGTGGTGGATCTCCGGTGCCGCGGACCCGCGCTGCGCGGTGCTGATCGTGATGGGCAAGACCGACCCCGAGGCGGCGACCCACCGCCAGCAGTCGATGGTGATCGTGCCGGTCGACACCCCCGGCGTCGACATCCAGCGCTCGCTGCCGGTCTTCGGCCGTCAGGACCAGCACGGCCACTGCGAGGTCGAGCTCACCGACGTACGGGTGCCGGTGAGCAACATCCTGGGCGAGGAGGGCGGCGGGTTCGCCGCGGCGCAGGCACGGCTCGGCCCCGGCCGCATCCACCACGTCATGCGCGCCCTCGGGGCGGGTGAGCGGGCGCTGGCGATGATGGTGCAGCGGGCGCAGCAGCGGCGCGCCTTCGGGGGCCCGCTCGCCGACCAGAGCGCCGTGCGCGAGCGCATCGCCGAGTCGCGCATCGAGCTCGAGCAGGCCCGCGCGCTGTGCCACCACGCGGCGTACGTCGTCGACAGCGAGGGCAACAAGGCCGCGCGCCACCTGATCGCGGCGGCCAAGGTCGCCGTGCCGCGAGCCGTGCTCTCGGTCATCGACCGGTCGATCCAGCTCCACGGCGGTGCCGGCGTCACCGACGCCACCCCGCTGGCGATGCTCTACGGCTGGCACCGCGCCATGCGCATCTTCGACGGCCCCGACGAGGCCCACCTGACCACCCTGGCCCGCGCCGAGCTCACCCGCGAGCCGCTCTTCGACCTGCCGCCCTCGATCTTCGACCAGCTGCGGGCGACCGAGTGAGGGCCGTCGTCTGCCAGGAAGGCGCGCTCGAGGTCCGCGACGTCCCCGACCTGGTGCCCGGTCGTGGGCAGCTGCTCCTCGACGTGGTGGCCTGCGGCATCTGCGGGTCCGACCTCCACGCCCGCCACCACGCCGACGCGGTCGCCGACGCGGCCGCGGCGGCGGGCTACGACGCCCTGATGCGCCCCGCCGACGCCGTCGTGCTCGGGCACGAGTTCTGCGGCACCGTGGCCGAGCGGGGCAAGGGCACCAAGGCGGTGTCGGGACCGGTCGTCGCCATGCCGATGGTGCGGGCCGCGGGCGGCGTCCACCTGACCGGGCTCAGCCCGCTGGCCGCCGGGGGCTACGCCGAGCAGGTGCTCGTGCAGGAGGCCCTCGCCTTCGCCGTGCCCAACGGCCTGGCGCCCGCCACGGCGGCGCTGACCGAGCCGATGGCGGTCGCGCTCCACGCCGTACGCCGCGGCCAGGTCGGCAAGGGGCAGACCGCGATCGTGATCGGCTGCGGCCCGATCGGCCTCGGCGTGATCGCGATGCTCAAGGCCGCCGGGGTGCGCACGGTCGTCGCCAGCGACTTCTCGCCGGGTCGCCGCGCGCTGGCGACGCGGCTCGGCGCCGACGTGGTGGTCGACCCGGCCGAGGGCTCGCCCTTCGACGCCGCCCGCGCGGCCGGGGGCCGCTTCCTCGACGCCACCGCCCTCTTCGAGCTCGCGGTCAGCAGCATGGAGAAGCTGCGCGCGGTGCCGTTCCTGCCGTGGCAGCACGTCTTCCGCGCCGCCGAGCTGGCCGGGGCGTCGCCGTCGGGGCCGGTGGTCTTCGAGTGCGTCGGGGTGCCGGGCATCCTCGACCAGGTGGTCACGGCGGCGCCGCTGGCGACCCGCGTCGTGGTCGTCGGGGTCTGCATGGGTGACGACACGATCCGCCCGTCGGTGGCGATCAACAAGGAGATCGACCTGCGGTTCGTGCTCGGCTACACGCCGGCGGAGTTCCGCAAGGCGCTGCACCTGCTGGCCGACGGCACCGTCGACCCGTCGCCCCTGATCACCGGCACCGTCGGGCTCGCGGGTGTGGCCGACGCCTTCGACGCGCTGGCCGACCCCGAGACGCACGCCAAGATCCTGGTCGCCCCCGCTCACGACCAAGGGTGAGGCTCCTCACCCTTGTGGGGGTAAGTGTGGACACTGTGTTGAGGTTTGACGTAGATTCTTAAACATCCCGTCAAAGTCTGGAGCACACCATGACCGGCACTCTTCCGCTTCGTATCACCCTCGTCGACGACTCCGACCTGGCCAACGCCGGGCTCCGGACCCTCCTCGCGCCGTACGCCGACCGGGTGGCGGTGGTCGACAACCGCGACGCGCTCGCCGCTCCTGACACCCTCGACGTCGTCCTCTACGAGCCGATGGGTCAGACCAGCATGTCGCGCTCCCTGCTGCGCGACCTGCAGTCGATGAGCGCCGCCCAGGCCGCGGTCTTCAGCTGGGCCGGGCCCGACCAGCTCCCCGCCACCCCGGCCAACCCCCATCTGGCCAAGTCGCTGACCGCCTCCCAGCTCGTCGTCTCGGTCGAGCGCCTGGTCGAGGGCCGCTTCGAGACCGCCCCGGTCAGTCGCCGGGTGGTCCTGGCCCCCGTCGCGGAGGTGCCGGTCGAGGAGAAGCCCGAGCCCGTGGTCGAGCCCGAGAGCCACTACGAGCACGAGCACGAGGACGTCGGCCTGACCCCGCGCGAGAGCGAGATCGTCAGCCTGATCGTCTCGGGCCTGAGCAACCGTGAGATCGGCGAGCGGCTGCAGCTCAGCATCAACTCGGTCAAGACCTACATCCGCAGCGCCTACCGCAAGATGGGGGTGGAGCGCCGCACCCAGGCCGTGCTGTGGGGTCTCGACAACGGCATCCACGTCGACCGGAACCACGCGCTGGTCGGCTGACCACGTCTGGGTAGTCTCCACAGCCACCTCCACATCCTGTGGAGATCCCGACCGATCAGGTGAACACCGTGTCCAACTCCCACACCCACGCCGCGCTGAGCATCGGCGACCTCGCCGAGCTCACCGGCGTGAGCGCCGCCACCCTGCGGGTCTGGGAGAGCCGACACGGCTTCCCGGTCCCGCACCGCCGCGAGAGCGGGCACCGCCGCTACGACGACGAGCACGTGGCCGTCATCCGCGACGTCGTACGCCGCCGCGACGACGGCGTCCGCCTCGACGTGGCGATCGAGCAGGCCGTGGCCGCGCGCCGGCCGACGCTCGTCGACGCCCCGGGCGCCCCGTCGGTCTACGCCAGGCTGCGCCACACCCACCCCGGCCTGACCCCGCAGCGCCTCACCAAGCGCACCCTCCTGGCGCTCTCGTGGGCCATCGAGGACGAGTTCTCCTCACGGGTCCAGCACGCCCACCTCTTCGGCGCCTTCCAGCGCACCCACCACTTCGAGTCGGCCGAGCCGCGGTGGTCCGACCTCGCCCGGACGATGGACTCCACCTTCGTCTTCGCCGACTTCGAGCCCACCGGCACGTCCGACCAGGCGCCCGGGACCCCCGTGCCCGTGGCGCTGCCGAGCCACCACCCGATGGCGCGCGAGTGGGCGGTCGTCTGTGACGGCGACGAGCTGCCCGTCGCGCTGACCGCCTGGGAGATCCCCGGTCAGGCCGGGGTCCGCGACGGCGACCGGGTGTTCGAGTCGGTGTGGACCGTCGAGCGCGACGCCGTCCGCGAGGCCGCCCGCGTCTGCGCCCACGTCGCCCTCGACTTCGGCGCCGCCGGGGCCGGCGACGTCACCGAGCAGCTCGCGGTCCCGCTCACCACCGAGCCGGTCGACCTCGCCCAGGTGACCTCGCTCTTCAACCGCGTCGTGGCCTACGTCGACCGCAACGTGCGCGCGGCCTCCTGAGCAGTCGGACCTACCGGTCCCACTCCTTGGCGACCAGGGTCAGCACGTCGTAGGTCGCGACCGCGTCGCCTTCGGCGTTGGTGACCACGGCGTCCCAGCGCACCTCGCCGTAGTCGGCGTTGGCGCGCGGGGTGATCTGCTTGACCGTCAGGGTGACGGCGATCGTGTCGTCGGCCTTGACGGGGGTGAGGAAGCGCAGGTGGTCGACGCCGAAGTTGGCCAGCACCGGGCCCGGGTCGGGGTCGACGAACAGGCCGGCGGCCAGGGACACCACGAGGTAGCCGTGGGCGACGATCCCGCCGAACAGTGGGTTGGCGGCCGCCGCCTCGGGGTCGGTGTGGGCGTAGAAGGTGTCGCCGGTGAACTCCGCGAAGTGGTCGATGTCGGCGCGGGTGACCTGACGCGACGCCGAGGCGATCGTGTCGCCGACGCGCAGCGTCGCCAGGCTCTTGCGGAACGGGTGGGTGCCGTCGTCGTGGCGCTGGGACCCGGTGGTCCACCGGCGGGTGATCGCGGTGAGCATGTCGGGTGAGGCCTGGATCGCGGTGCGCTGCATGTGGTGCAGCACGCCGCGGACGCCGCCGAGCTCCTCGCCGCCGCCGGCCCGGCCGGGGCCGCCGTGCACGAGCACCGGCAGCGGTGAGCCGTGGCCGCCCGCGGCGACCGCCTCCTTGGCGCTGGTGCGGTCGAGGACGAGGATCCGGCCGTGCCAGGGGGCTACGCCCAGCACGACGCGGCGGGCGACGTCGGGGTCGTGGGTGACGACCGAGCCGACCAGGCTGCCCTTGCCGCGCGCGGCCAGGGCGACCGCCTCGTCGAGGCCGTCGTAGCCGATGACGGTGCTGACCGGCCCGAACGGCTCGACGTCGTGGGGCTCGACGGCGCCGTCGTGCGCGCGGAGCAGCACGGGGGACAGGAACGCGCCGCGCTCGGCGTCGGCGTCGACGAGGTCGACGCGGTCGGGGTCGCCGTGGACGACGTCGGCCGAGGCGCGCAGCGACTGGATCGCCTTGCGGACCTCGTCGCGCTGCTCGAGGCTGACCAGCGCGCCCATCCGGACCTCGTCGGAGCGGGGGTCGCCGACGGTGATCG
>CALRVO020000154.1:0-8197 GCA_943371595.1 Sphingomonas paucimobilis | reverse complement strand
ACCGTCCTGGACCGCCCCCATCGGCGGCTCCCAGAGTCGGGACCACAGCAGCCCGCCACCGACCCCGGCGGCGGCGAAGACGAGCAGCACCCCGACGTTCTCGATCACCAGCCGGCGGGCGGAGCGCCGCGGGCGCGAGCGGGGCGGGTCGAGCGGGACGCTCGCCGGGACGTCGGTGGTCACCCGGCCAGACAACCCGGTCCGAGCAGCGCCTTCAAGTCGGCGAACAGCGCGGGGGTCGGCGTCACCCGCAGCCGGTCGTCGAGTCGCATCACCTTGGTCGACTGCCGTGACAGCAGCCGCAGGCGCACCTCGGTCATCCCGGGGTGGGTGCCGAGGACGTCCTTGAGCTGCTCGATGACCGGCGCCGTGCAGCGGGTCGAGGGCAGGCTGATCGTGACCGGGCCGCTGGGCCCCTCGGAGAGGTCGGGCATCGAGACCTCCTGGCCGTGGATCTCGGGCTGGTCCTTGCTCTTGGACAGCCGGCCCTTGACCGTGAGGATGGCGTCCTCCTGCAGCAGGGGGCTGGCCAGCTGGTAGGAGCTGGGGAAGAGCAGGACGTCGATGGCGCCGTCGAGGTCCTCCAAGGTGATCATCGCCCAGGCGTCGCCGCGCTTGGTGATCTTACGCTGCACCGAGGTGACCAGACCGCTGATGGTGATCGGGGAGCCGTCGGTGCGTTCCTCGTCGAGCATGAGCTGGCCGATGGTGCAGTCGGTGCCCTGGGACAGGACGTGCTCGAGGCCGAGCAACGGGTGGTCGGAGACGTAGAGGCCGAGCATGTCGCGCTCGTGGCCGAGCAGCGTCATCTTGTCCCACTCGTCGATGTCGGGGACGGCGACCGTGACGCCGAAGGCACCCTCGTCGGGGTCGTCGAGCCCGGCGAACAGCGAGTCCTGGCCGATCGCCTCGTTGCGCTTGATGTCGACGTACTGGTCGACCGCCGACTCGTGGATCGCCACCAGGGCCCGCCGCTTGAGCTTCATCTCGTCGAAGGCACCCGCCTTGATGAGCGACTCGAGCACCCGCTTGTTGCACACCATGGCCGGGACCTTGCTCATGAAGTCGTTGAAGTCGGTGTAGCGGCCCTTCTCGGTGCGGCCGGCGACGATGCCGTCGACGACGTTGGCGCCGACGTTGCGCACGGCGGTGAGGCCGAAGCGGATGTCGCGCCCGACCGGGGTGAAGTCGGCCGCGGACTCGTTGACGTCGGGCGGGAGCACCTGGATCTTCATCCGGCGGCACTCGTTGAGGTAGATCGCCGACTTGTCCTTGTCGTCGCGCGTGGAGGTGAGCAGCGCGGCCATGTATTCAGCCGGGTAGTTGGCCTTGAGGTAGGCCGTCCAGTAGGACACCAGGCCGTACGCCGCGGAGTGGGCCTTGTTGAACGCGTAGTCGGAGAACGGCAGGAGGGTGTCCCACAGGGCCTTGATGGCGCCCGCCGAGAAGCCGTTGGCCGTCATGCCCGCGGAGAAGCCGGCGAACTGCTTGTCGAGCTCCTCCTTCTTCTTCTTGCCCATCGCGCGCCGCAGGATGTCGGCCTGGCCCAGCGTGTAGCCCGCGAGCTTCTGGGCGATCGCCATCACCTGCTCCTGGTAGACGATCAGGCCGTAGGTCTCGCCCAGGACGTCGGCGAGCGCGTCGGCCAGCTCGGGGTGCAGCGCCTCGACCGGCTCACGGCCGGTCTTACGGCGGGCGTACTTGTTGTGGGAGTCGGCGCCCATCGGGCCGGGACGGTAGAGCGCGCCGACCGCGGAGATGTCCTCGAAGGTGTCGGGGCGCATCGAGCGCAGCAGCGCGCGCATCGGGCCGCCGTCGAGCTGGAAGACCCCGAGGGTGTCACCGCGCTGCAGCAGCGCGTAGGTGTTCTCGTCGGTGAGCTCGAGGTCCTCGAGGACGACGGTCTCGCCGCGGTTGGCCTGGATGTTCTTCAGCGCGTCGTCGAGGACCGTGAGGTTGCGCAGCCCCAGGAAGTCCATCTTGATGAGGCCGAGGTTCTCGCAGGTCGGGTAGTCGAACTGCGTGATCATCGCGCCGTCGGCGGGACGCTTGAGCATCGGGATGATGTCGAGCAGCGGCTCGCTCGACATGATCACGCCGGCCGCGTGCACACCCCACTGACGCTTGAGGCCCTCGATGCCCATCGCGGTGTCGACGACCTTCTTGACGTCGTTGTCGGCGTCGTAGAGCTGGCGGAACTCGCCGCCCTCGCCGAACCGCTTGTGCTGGGGGTTGAAGATCTCCTGCAGCGGCACGTCCTTGCCCATGACCGCGGCCGGCATGGCCTTGGTGATGCGGTCACCCATCGCGAAGGGGTAGCCCAGGATGCGCGAGGAGTCCTTGACGGCCTGCTTGGCCTTGATCGTGCCGTAGGTGACGATCATCGAGACCCGCTCGTCGCCGTACTTCTCGGTGACGTACTTGATGACCTCGCCGCGACGACGCTCGTCGAAGTCGATGTCGAAGTCGGGCATCGAGACGCGGTCGGGGTTGAGGAACCGCTCGAAGATCAGGCCGTGGACCAGCGGGTCGAGGTCGGTGATGCGCATGGCGTAGGCGACCATCGAGCCCGCACCGGAACCGCGGCCCGGGCCGACCCGGATGCCGTTGTTCTTGGCCCAGTTGATGAAGTCGGCCACAACCAGGAAGTAGCCGGCGAAGCCCATGCGGGTGATGACGTCGATCTCGAACTCGGCCTGCTTGCGCACGTCGTCGGGCACCGCGCCCTTGTAGCGGACCTGCAGGCCGCGCTCGACCTCCTTGACCATCCAGGAGTCCTCGTTCTCGCCCGGGGGGCACGGGAACTTGGGCATGAAGGTGCCGCTGCCCTCGGTGAAGGCGACGTCGCAGCGCTCGGCGATCAGCAGGGTGTTGTCGCACGCCTCGGGGAAGTCGCGCCACAGGTGACGCATCTCCTCGGCGGTCTTGAGGTAGTAGCCGTCGCCGGAGAACGCGAACCGCTGGCCCGGGCCGTCACCGGCCGGGATGTCCATCGTGGAGCCGGAGTTGATGCACAGCAGGTGCTCCTGCGACGGCGCGTCCTCCCGGTTGACGTAGTGGGAGTCGTTGGTCGCCAGCAGCGGGATCTGGAGGTCCTTGGACAGCCGCAGCAGGCCGTCGCGGACCCGGCGCTCGATGTCGAGGCCGTGGTCCATGAGCTCGAGGAAGTAGTTGTCGCGCCCGAGGATGTCCTGGAAGTCGGCGGCGGCCTGGCGAGCGGCGTCGTAGGCGCCGTGGCGCAGGTGGACCTGGATCTCACCGGACGGGCAGCCGGTGGTGCCGATGAGGCCCTTGCCGTGCTGGGTGAGCAGCTCGCGGTCGGCGCGGGGGTGCTGGAAGAAGCCGTCGCGCCACGCCCCCGTCGAGAGCCGGAACAGGTTGTGCATGCCCTCGGTCGTCTCGGACAGCAGCGTCATGTGGGTGTAGGCACCACGGGAGGAGACGTCGTCGGGTCCCCCGCCGTAGAAGTTGACGCGCTTGCGCTCGAACCGGCTGATGTTGGGGGCCATGTAGGCCTCGATGCCGATGATCGGCTTGACCCCGGCGGCGGTGGCCTTCTTGTAGAACTCGTAGGCCCCGAAGACGTTGCCGTGGTCGGTCATCGCCACCGCGGGCTGCCCGAGCTCGGCCGCCCGCTGCGTCAGCGCCCCGAGCCGAGCCGCCCCGTCGAGCATGGAGTACTCGGTGTGGACGTGGAGGTGGACGAAGGGGTCGCCGGTGGGCATCGGGTGGGCGCTCCTGGAGGTCGTGCGTGCGGGCATGCTGACGCCCGGTCACGGGCGATGAACGTCAGGCCGGCGGGGGAAGAACGTCGATCCTGGGGGAAGGACCTCAGCCTACGCGAGCCTCGGGCCCGATGGTGCCAGCCACCACGGACAGTCCTGTCTGGTCGCCTCCGTCCGTCCTGCGTCTCGCTGGCCGACTCCGCCTGGCATCGCTGCCGCCGATCTGGCAGTCGGCCGCCGAGACGCCGGGACGGCCTACGGCTCCGTGCGCCCTGTGGTCAGCCCTGTTCTGTGGTCGGGGCGCCGTCCTGCTGGTCAGCCTCGACTGGTCGCCTCCGTCCGTCCTGCGTCTCGCTGGGCGGCGCGGGACGGGGCTAGGGTCGTCCAGACCACCGGCATGCCGGGGTCGCTGGTGGTTAGTGTGACGCCATGTCCGCACAACGACTGACGCAGGAGCTCGGCGCTGAGCTGCCGGCGTCCGTGGCCGCCCTGCCCGAGGACGCCCTGGCCGTGCTGGCCGAGACCCTGGCCGCGACCCGGCAGGCGCAGGCGCAGGCCCTGGCCGAGGCGAACGAACGAGGGCTGGCGTTCCTCCCCCGACTGCTGCGTGGCCCGGTCCAGAAGGTGCTGTTCCGGTGAGGTCGCCGCGGTGAGCGAGGCCCTCCAGCACCGTGCCGAGACCCTCAAGCTCGCCCGTCTGCTGTGCGTCGACGTCGAGACGTTGCCCGCACTCGACGACGTGCCGTCGGTCGACCTGGCGGTGCTGCGCGAACGGATGACCGACCGGCTCTTCGACGAGAGCGCACGCGCCCTGGCGCGCGTCGCAGCGGCCAGCCGGCTGGTGCCGGCACCGATCGTGGCCACCATCGCGCACCGGGCCTTCGGCCCGCTGCTGTGCGCGCGGGCGGCGGGCGCGGTCGACCCGCCCAAGGCCGTCGACGTCGCGACCCGCCTGCCCGCCGACTTCCTGGCCGACGTCACCGTCGAGCTCGACCCACGTCGCGTCGCCGCCATCATCGCGGGCGTCCCTGCCTCGCTGGTGGTACCGGTGGCCCGCGAGCTCGCCCGACGCGAGGAGCACGTGACGATGGGCCGGTTCCTGGCCTTCGTCCCCGACGGCCCCCTGGCCGCCACCATGGCCGAGCTGGACGACGAGACGATGCTGCGCACCGCCTTCGTGCTCGAGCACAAGGACCGCCTCGACCACGCCGTCGGGCTCCTGGCTCCCGACAGGGTGCCGGGGATCCTGCGCTGCGCCTTCGCGCAGGGGCTGTGGCCCGAGGCGCTCGACCTGCTCGGGCACCTCTCGCCGGAGCGTCTGGGCCCGATCGCCGACGACCTCGCCACCATGGACCACGAGGTGGTGGCCGGGATGGTCGAGGCCGTGGGTGACGCCGGGCTGTGGGACAGCCTGCTCCCGGTGGTGCGGCTGGCCAGCCCCGGCGCGACCGCGGTGTTCGCCGCGTCGCCGTCCTTCCACACCGAGCGCGCGCTCGCCGGGGTCGTCACGACCGCAGCGACCGTCCCCGGTCTGTGGGCCGACCTCGTGCCGCTCGTCGACCAGCTGCCCGACGACGTCCGCACCCGCGTCGCTCGACTGGCGGCCGGGCTGGGACCCGACGTGCTCGGCCAGGTCCTCGAGGACGCGCTGCGCGCACCGGTCACCTTCCGCAGCCTCGTCCGGCTCTACCTGCTCATGGACCCCGCTGGTCGCGACGCCGTGCGCGAGGGGGCCTCGCGCGCCGGACGTACGACGGAGCTGGACGCGGCGCTCGACGGCGTCGGCTGAGCCGTCACCCCCAGGACATCCGCAGGTCGGGCGCCTTCTCCTCGTTGTCGCTGCCGTCGGTGTGCTCGCGCTCGACCAGCCCGTGACGCGTGTAGAACGCCCGGGCCGGGGTGTTGGTCTCGAAGACCCAGAGCGAGAACCCGCCGGGCCGCAGCGACTTGGCCAGGTCGAGGAGCATCGAGCCGATGCCCTGGCGCGCTGCGGCGGGCACGACGTAGAGGTCGTCGAGCCAGGTGTCGGTCAGGCGGACGTAGCCGACCACGACGTCGTCGGCCTCGGCCACCCACACCTCGTCGTCGGCGAGGCGGGCCGTGAGCCAGGCCGTGACCTCCTCGTCGCTGTGGACACCGGGCGGCATCGGTGCCGCCCGGCGCGCAGCGAGGTGGACCGCGGCGACGGCCGCAGCGTCGTCGACGTCGGCCCGGCGCAGCACGACGTCAGTCGGACTCACGCACCAGCTCGAGCGAACGAGCGAGGTCGTCGGGATAGGGCGAGACGTACTCGACCTGCTCGCCGGTGTCGGGATGCTCGAAGCCGAGCTTGACCGCGTGCAGCCACTGCCGGGTGACCCCGAACCGCTTGGCCAGGGTCGGGTCGGCGCCGTAGGTCAGGTCGCCGACGCAGGGGTGCTTGAGCGCCGACATGTGCACCCGGATCTGGTGGGTGCGGCCGGTCTCGAGGTGGACCTCGAGCAGGCTCGCGAACCGGTGGGCCTCGAGGGTCTCGTAGTGCGTGACGCTCGGGCGGCCGCCGTCGAGCACGGCGAAGCGGTGGTCGGCGCCGGGGTGGCGGGCGATCGGCGCGTCGATCGTGCCCTCGTGCGGGTCGGGGTGCCCCTGGACCAGCGCGTGGTAGGTCTTGTCGACGGTCCGCTCGCGAAAGGCGTTCTTGAGCACGGAGTAGGCGTGCTCGGACTTGCAGATGACCATGACGCCGGACGTGCCGACGTCGAGCCGCTGCACGATGCCCTGCCGCTCGGACGCCCCGGACGTGGCGATCCGGAAGCCCGCGCCGGCGAGGTGGCCCACGACGGTCGGCCCCGACCAGCCGGGCGAGGGGTGGACCGCGACGCCCACGGGCTTGTCGATGACCACGATCGAGTCGTCGTCGTGGATGATGCCGATGCCCTCGACGACCTCGGCCCTGATCTCGAGGGGGTCGACCTCGACGGGGATCTCGACCTCGAGCTGGACACCGGGAAGCACCCGGTCGCTCTTGCTGACGGCGGCGCCGTCGAGGCGGACGAGGTCGCGGGTGATCAGCTCGGCCGAGCGGGTGCGCGACAGCCCGAACATCTGCGCCATCGCGGAGTCGACCCGCTCCCCGGCCAGCGAGTCGGGGACGGGAAGGCTGCGGTGCTCGGAGGTGGTCACTCGGCTCCCTCCGGGAGTGCGTCGGTGCTGCCGGGGGTGCTGCCGGGGGTGCTGCCGGGCGCGTCGACCTCGTCGACCTCGTCGCTGGTGCGGGTGCCGTCGAGGCCGATCCCCCGGATCGCCTGGAGGACGATGAGCCCGGCCGCCACGTTGATGCAGATGTCGGCGATGTTGAACACGGGCCAGTTCGGCAGCTGGAGGAAGTCGACGACGTGGCCGCGCATCGGACCCGGGTCGCGCAGCAGCCGGTCGGTCAGGTTCCCGGTGATGCCGGCGAGCAGCAGCCCGAGCGCCACGGCCCAGGTGATGCTGCCGATGCGACGGGCGTAGAAGAGCACGGCCGCGGTCGCCACGATCGCGACGACGGTGATCAGCGGGGTCAGCCCCGTGCCGGTGCTGAAGGCCGCGCCGGGGTTGTAGGTCAGGTGCAGCTGGAGGACGTCACCGATCACGCGGACGTCGGGCCGACCCTCGAGCCGTGCGACGGCGAGGACCTTGGAGACCTGGTCGAGGACGTAGGCGAGCAGCGCGACCGTGACGAAGATGAGTCGGCGCCGGGGCGATGGGCCTACCGACGTTCCTCGCGCTGCTTGCATGTCATGCACAGTGTGGCACGCGGGAACGCCATCAACCGATTCTTCCCGATGGGGCTGCCGCACGACTCGCACACGCCGTAGGTGCCGTCGTCGATGCGGCTCACCGCCCGCTCGATCTGGGCCAGCTTGTCACGCTCGTTGCTCAGCACGGTCAGCTCGTGGTCGCGCTCGAAGCTGGACGCACCGAGGTCGGCCTGGTCCTGGCCCGCACCGTCTCCGGAGTCGCGCATGAGACCGGTGAGCTCGGCCTCCATGGCCTCGACGATCTCGGAGCTGTGTGTCTGCTGCTCGTGCAGCTCGTCGAGGACCTCCTTGAGCTCGGCCGCGGTCCAGGCCGCCTCACCGTCCTGGACGACGAGCGCGCCGGGGGCGGCCTTCTTCGCCGGGGTCCTCTTCGCGGGCGCGGCCTTCGTGGCCGCCGCGGTCGTCTTGGACGGCGCCTTCGCCGCGGGGGCCTTCTTGGTCGGTGCCTTGGCCGCCGGTGCCTTGGCCGCCGGCGCCTTGGCCGCAGACGCCTTGGCCGCAGGGGTCTTGGCCGCCGGGGTCTTCTTCGCCGGGGCCTTGGCCGCAGGGGCCTTCTTCGCCGAGGTCTTCTTCGCAGGGGCCTTCGCCGCAGGGGCCTTCTTCGCCGAGGTCTTCTTCGCAGGGGCCTTCGCCGCAGGGGCCTTCTTCGCAGGGGCCTTCGCCGCAGGGGCCTTCTTCGCCGGGGTCTTC
>CALRVO020000153.1:0-8213 GCA_943371595.1 Sphingomonas paucimobilis | reverse complement strand
GCGGTGAGGTCGTGCAGCGCTGCCGGCAGGTCGTCGGCCGCCAGCCCGGGCGGATGGATCTCGACCAGCAGCGAGCGGAGGCTGCGCATGCTCGAGCGCAGGCTCTCGGTCGCCTCGTGGACCTGGCGGCGCTCGTCGGCGTCGCCGGCGGTCCGTGCCAGCGCGGACAGGGCGAACGTCGTCCCGGCGAGGTCCTGCACGACACCGTCGTGCAGGTCGCGGGCGATCCGTCGGCGCTCGGCGTCGGAGGCGTCGGCCGCGTCCAGCAGGAGCCGCTCGCGCTCGACGGCGGCGCGGTGGAGCCGTCGGGTGAGCACCAGGAGCAGTGGGGTCGCGACCAGCACCAGGACCAGGAGCGCGCTCACCGTGATCGTGCGGAACGGCGCGACCAGCTCGGCCTGCCGGTCGTCGATCTCGTCGGCGTCGAAGTAGGCCTCGAAGAGCAGCGGCTCGCCCTCGGGCGACTCGATGCGGGTGTAGACCTCGACGAGCCCGGACACGCCGACCTCGTAGCGGTTCTCGGGCTCGGAGAGGTCGGAGACCCCCGCGTCGGTGCCGCCGTGGTCGAGGACGTCGATCTCGTCCTCGTCGAGGCTGAAGTCCTCGTCGATCAGGCGGGCCTCGTCGGACCAGACGATGGTGCCCTCGCGGTTCCAGATCTTCACCCGGCGCACGTCGCCGACGACGAGCCGGGGGAGCACCTGACGGTCGAAGCGGTCGAGGGCACCCGCGTCGCCGTCGACGAGGCCCCGCGGCAGTGAGCGCTCGGCCACCGAGCGGGCCAGCACCCCGGTGATCTCGCTGGCGTCGGAGATGGCCTCGTCGCGGGCCGCGCGCTGCCCCAGCAGCGAGGTCACCACGACGAGCACGACGACCACCAGCAGCCCGGCGGCCAGGAACTGGGCCACCGGGCTGCTCGCGAGACGTCGGGCGCGACGTCGGGGACGGGACGGGGTCGTCATGTCCCGCCGATCATGCCGTCTGGTGCTCAGGCGGGATAGGTGACGCGCGCGACGCACACCTGGCCGGCGTGGGTGGCCCGGAAGACGAAGCTGTCGTCGCCGGTGCGGTCGACGACCTTGCGCTCGACCGAGAACGAGCCGCTGCGCCCCGCCGTACGAGCGGTCCCGCTGGCCGACCGCGACCCGTCGTGCTTGAGCACCCAGGCCCACCGCTGGCCGGTGCGGTTGCTGTCGATCTCGGCCTCGACCTCGATGCGGCCGTCGTCCTCCTTGGCCTTGATCTTCCAGCGCGCCCCGTCCGAGCAGGGGCCGGTGCGGATGATCCGGTCGTCGCTGCCCCCGCTGGCCTGGGCCGGGGTGACGGACGTGCCGGCGGCGGTGACGCCGAGGGCGAGGGCCGCAGCGGCGGCGTACCTGAGGTTCTTCATGGTGGTGCTCCTTCGTGGGTCGGAACGGACGGTGGGAGGACAGGGGGAGGACAGGGGGAGATCAGGGCAGCGGCGTGGGGTCGACCGGGTCGGGCGGCACGGGCACCGACCCGCGGATCCGGTTCTGCGCCTGGCACTGGCTGGTGCAGCTCGAGGCGCCCTGCGACAGCTCGATCGCGTCCTCACCGAGCACGCCGCCGAGGCGGCCGCCGGGGGCGACCGACCAGCGCGTGGTGCGACCGTCCTGGAACAGCTTGGTGGCGACCTGCGGGCTGTCCTTGCCGAGCAGCATCTGGTGCGCGCCGGGGCCGGAGGCGACCGCGTCGACACCGTCACCGAAGTTGATCTTGCCGGTGTAGCCGTTGACGAAGTAGAACAACCCGGGCCCGAGGATGTGCACCAGCTCGACGGGCCCCGCGAACTCCGGCTCCATCTGGAAGATGCCGCCCTGCGGGGCGTCCTTGGCCTGGATCTTGAGCTTGCCGCCGGCCGTCGCGAAGATCGCGACCAGGGTGCCGTCGCGGACCTCGAGCTGGCGCAGCACGGGGGAGCGGAGCTGGGCAGTGGTGAGCACCGGCGTCCTGGCCGCGAACACGACGGTCGGAGTGGTGACCATGCGCTCGGGCGACGGGGCGCCGGTCAGGGTGTAGTTGCTGACCCCGAGCGTCGTGGGGTCGATGGTGAACGCCGTGTGGGTGCCGCTGACCAGGACCGGGCCCCGGACGGTGAGGTCCCTGACCCTGACGTCCTTGCCCGGGGCCGGGTCGTACGTCGTGCCGTTGACCGTCACCGCGTAGTTTCCGGCAGCGGCCGTGGCCGTGCCGCCACCGCCGTGGTCGTCGGAGCCGGTGTCGTCACCGCCCTTGGCGTGGGCGCCGGCGGCGGGGGCGAGCAGGGCGGCCGTCGTGAGGGCGACGGCGGCGATGCGGAGCAGGTGCATGTGGGGGTCCCTCCCAGGACTCGTGGTGCACCGGTGGGTGCGCGCACCAGTCAAGGCCTCGTCGGGTCGGGGTCGCCAGGTGTCCGGTGGTGCTAGTACCTCCGCGCGGGCCTGGCTCTCAGGAGCCGGTCGTCACCCAGGCACCTCTCGGAAGCGTTCTGCCTCGAGCACCCCTACGTGCTGGCCGTTGCGGCTGGGCGCGAACCTCAGGGTGACGGAGGTTCGGAACTGGGAGGGGTCGAGGTAGTAGCAGCAGTCCGTCTCCGGGCAGTAGAGGCACAGCAGGTCGATCGACGACTTGTCGGTCGCTGTCGCGTGCTTGCCGTGTCGGTCCGACCAGGACGACGAGAACTTCACCTCGACCGACCCACGGGCGCTCGACCGGTACTTGACCTGCACCCGTCGGAAGCGATGGTCGCGGTAGGCCACGAGGTCGAACGGCGCGTGCTCCGTCGCCGGAAAGAGAACGACGAAGCCCTTGCCGACGAGATCAGCATGAGCCTTCGCGACCCCGAGGTCACCCTTGTCCTTGGTGTGGTGCGCCGCCATGCAGCGACGCTAGCTGCGGGTGCCGACAGTTCCGACGCGCTTCGTGGTGGCGATCGAGGGGCCCGACCGCCGGGATAAGGTACGGCTACTGCCTCCGTAGCTCAGCTGGATAGAGCAGCGGGTTTCTACCCCGCGTGGCGCGGGTTCGAGTCCTGCCGGGGGCGCCCAGGCCTACGCCGCAAGCATCCCGCTGCGTGCTCAGCCCAGCTGGTCGGTGACCCGCTGGGCCTGCGCGGCCGCGAGGTCGTCGGTGGTGTCGAGGACGCCGGTGGAGTCCTCGCCGAGCGCGTAGGTGCCGACGATCGACACGAACGGGCCGCTGAGTCCGACGACGAAGTTGTAGGTCAGGTCGAAGGACTGGTCGCCGGAGGAGATCGTGCCGGTCATGTCGACCGCGAGCTGGTCGTCGAACCCGGGCAGGTCGACGGTGTCGTCGTAGGCGATGTCGAGGGCGAACGTGACGCCGTCGGCGTCGGTCGTCTCGATCGAGGTGCACTCCTGCAGGCTGTCGGTGAAGTCGGTGAAGGCCGGGGCGACGGCGGACTCGTCGGCGTAGGCCTGGACCTTGGACGACACGGCGGCCTGGCCGCCGTCGGCCTCGAGGGTGTACTCGACCTCGGCCTCGCTGTCGGGCTCGAAGCCGAGCGCGTCGCTGAACTGGCCGATGTCGCCGAGGCAGGTGTCCTCGAAGACGTCGTCGGTGTCCTCCTCGGTGTCGTCGGCCGGGCTCTCGGTGAAGCCCGCCGGCACGTCGGAGGCGGTCAGCAGCGTGGCCGCGAGCTCGTCCTCGGTCGGGACGCCGCCCGCGTCGGAGGTCTCGGAGGTGCCGTCGGTCGGGTCGCTCGACTCATCGGACCCGTCGCCCCCACCGCAGGCGGCGAGGCCGAGCCCGAGCAGCAGGGCGGCGGACGCGGCCGTCGTACGGCGGCGCAGGGACGAGGAGACGCGGATAGGGGTGCTCACGGGCCGTGAGCCTAGCCGCGGTTCAGCCGCGCTGGGCGCCCATCCAGGCCTCGACGTCGTCGGCGGTGCGCGGCAGCGACGCGGAGAGGTTGCGGGAGCCGTCGGCGGTGATGAGGATGTCGTCCTCGATGCGGATGCCGATGCCGCGCAGCTCCTCGGGGACGAGCAGGTCGTCGTCCTGGAAGTAGAGGCCGGGCTCGACGGTGAGCACCATGCCGGGCTCGAGGTCGGCGCCCTTGTAGGCCTCGGGTGCGGCCTGGCCGCAGTCGTGGACGTCGAGCCCGAGCATGTGGCTGGTGCCGTGGAGGGTCCAGCGGCTGTAGACCTTGGACTCGGGGTCGAGGGCCTCCTCGGCCGAGACCGGCAGCAGGTCGAGCGCCTCCAGGCCGTGGGCGAGCACGGTCATCGCGGCCTCGTGGGTGCCGGTGAAGGGCTGACCGGGGCGGCAGGCGGCGATGCCGGCGTCCTGGGCCTGGAGCACCAGCTCGTAGAGGTCACGCTGCAGCGGGCTGTAGCGGCCGCTGACCGGCAGGGTGCGGGTGACGTCGGCGGTGTAGAGGTGGCGGCCCTCCACCCCCATGTCGAGCAGGATCAGCTCGTCGGGCCTGACCGGGCCGTCGTTGTCGATCCAGTGCAGGGTCGTGGCGTGGGAGCCCGACCCCACGATCGAGTCGTAGCCGATGTCGTTGCCCATCGCGCGGGCGCGCCGGAAGAAGGTGCCCTCGATCCAACGCTCGCCGTGGCGCAGCACGTCGTCCCACTCACGCACGCAGTCCTCGAACCCGAGAGCGGTGATGTCGCAGGCCTCCTGGAGCTGGGCGACCTCCCAGTCGTCCTTGACCAGGCGCATCTCGGAGATCACCCGGGCGAAGTCGGTGTCGAGGGCCGCGTCGGCCGCGACCTGGCGGTCGGTCTCGACGGACACACCGCGGTGCACGCGGGTCTTGCCCGAGCCGGACAGCGCCTTGGGCAGCTCGTCGACGTGGCGAACCTCCAGCCCGAGGGCCGCGGACATCTCGCCGAGCGAGGGACGCTTGCCGACCCACAGCTGGCCGTAGCTGCGGTCGCGGAAGAACTCGTCGGTGTCCCGCCCAGAGCGGGGCCGGGCGTAGAGGACGGCCTCGCCGTCGTCGATGACCAGGACGGCGTCGCTGAGCTGGTTGCCGGTGAAGTAGGCGTGGGCGGTGTCGACCCGGAAGCGGTAGTCGGTGTCGTAGGAGCGCACCTTGTAGCCACCACCGGGCAGCACCAGCCGCTCGCCGGGGAACATCGCGGCCAGGCGGGCGCGGCGCTCGGCGGTGCGGTCGGCGAAGCCGCCACGCGGCACCTCGACCTCGCGGTCGTCCCAGCCGGTGCGCATGAAGGCCGAGTAGGCCTCGGGGACCGCCGGGTCGTGCGACTCGGTGTCGAACGCGGCGTCGGCCGAGGTGTCGACCGAGGTGTCGACCGAGGTGTCGACCGGGGTGTCCGGCTGGGTCGCGTCCGGGGTCCGGCTGGCGGTGGTGTCGTCGCTCACGCCCAGCACTCTACGCTCGCTCGCACGGCCGCGGCCGGGGCCCGCGACCCGCTGCCGATAGGCTCCACCCATGCCCGGCCGCCGTCTCGACAGCGTCACGTTCACGGTCGTCGTGACCGTGGCGGTAGCGGTCGGCGCCCTGGTGATGCTGACCGTCCTGGCCCTCTCGGGGGCACCCGCGGTCACCTTCGTCGCCACCCTGCTGGCCGCGCTCCCGGTGGTGCCCCTCGTCGCGGCCTACCTGTGGCTCGACCGCTACGAGCCCGAGCCCACCTCGCTGCTGGTCTACGCGATGCTCTGGGGCGCGTTCGCCGCGACCGCGATCGCGATCGTGGTCGGCGGTGTCGGCGGGCTCTTCGTGCCGGTCACCGGCGAGGTCTCGTTGGCCGTCGTCGCCCCGGTCACCGAGGAGGCCGCCAAGGGCCTCTTCCTCCTGCTGCTGCTCTGGTGGCGTCGTGCCGAGCTCGACGGCATCCTCGACGGCATCGTCTACGCCGGCATGATCGGCGTCGGGTTCGCCTTCACCGAGAACATCCTCTACCTCTCCGCCGCCTACGACGGCACCGACGGCATGGGGCCCGGCGGGATCGCCGGCGTGACCTCGACCTTCGTGCTGCGCTGCGTGGTCAGCCCGTTCGCCCACCCGCTCTTCACCGCCTTCACCGGCATCGGGATCGGCATCGCCGTCGGCTCGCGCAGCCGCTCGGTCCGCGCCCTCGCACCGCTGGGTGGCTACGTGGTCGCGGTGCTCGCCCACGCGGTGTGGAACGGCTCGACGGTCTTCGGGGTGGCCGGCTTCGGCCTGGTCTACGTCGTCCTCATGCTGCCCGCGCTGTGCGGTCTCACCGCCCTGGCCCTGTGGGCCCGCCGCTCCGAGGCCACCATGCTCGCCGTCGCCCTGCGAGACGCCGCCGACCGCCAGCTCATCCCGGCCACCGACATCGGTTGGGTCGTCGACCTGCGAGCCCGGCGTACGGCGCGCGTCCACGCCCAGCGCACCGGCGGTCGGCCCGCGGCCCGGGCGATGGCCGACTACCAGCAGGCGCTGATCGAGCTCGGCTTCCTCCACCACCGGCTGCTGCGCGGCACCGCGCCAGCCGACTGGCAGGAGCGCGGCGCGCACCACGTCGCCCGCATCCGCGAGGTCCGACCGCACGTCGCGTTCCCCGGACAGGTGGTCCCCACAGCATGAGCAAGCCAGCACGCCCCCAGACCTCCGCCCCTGCGGCCGACGAGAGCCGCATGGTGACCGCGCTGGTGCGCCTGCGCCAGGCGTTGGTGAGCGCCGCTCTGCCGCTCGACCTGCCCGGCACCGACGATCTGCGCACCTCGCGTGCCGCGACGGTCGACCAGCTCGAGGACTACGTGATCCCGCGGCTGATGACCCTCGAGGCGCCGTTGCTCGCCGTCGTCGGCGGCTCGACCGGCGCCGGCAAGTCCACGCTGGTCAACTCGTTGGTGGGGGAGAAGGTCACGACCTCGGGGGTGCTGCGCCCCACGACGCGCTCGCCGGTGCTCGTCCACCACCCCGACGACGCCGAGTGGTTCGGCCAGGACCGGCTGCTGCCCGACCTGGTGCGCGTCCAGCACACCACCAACGACCCCGACTCCCTCCAGCTGGTCGCGTCGACCGCGGTGCCCGCGGGCCTGGCGATCCTCGACGCCCCCGACGTCGACTCCGTCGAGGAGCGCAACCGGCTGCTCGCCGCCCAGCTGCTCGCGGCCGCCGACCTGTGGCTGTTCGTCACCTCGGCGGCGCGCTACGCCGACCAGGTGCCGTGGGGCTTCCTCAAGCAGGCCGCCGAGCGGTCGACCGCGGTGGCGATCATCCTCGACCGCACCCCCGACGAGGCGATCCAGACCGTCTCGACCCACCTGGCCCGGATGCTCGCGAGCCGCGGCCTGAAGGACTCGCCCCTCTTCGTCGTGACCGAGGGCAAGGTCGACGACGACGGGCTGCTGCCCGCCCACCACGTCGTCGAGGTCCGGTCGTGGCTCGAGTCGCTCGCCGACGACGTCGACGCCCGCACCGTCGTCGTGCGCCAGACGCTCGACGGCGCCGTCCGCTCGATCACGCGCCACGCCTACCCGGTGGCCGACGCGTGCGCGGCCCAGACCGAGATCGCCCTCAAGCTCCGCAGCGACGTCGACGTCGCCTACGACGTCGCGATCTCCGACGTGAGCGCCGCGACCGCCGACGGCACCCTCCTGCGCGGCGAGGTGCTCGCGCGGTGGCAGGAGTTCGTCGGCACCGGCGAGCTGCTCCGCTCGCTCGAGACCCGCGTGGGCGGGCTGCGCGACCGGTTGGTCAACACCATCAAGGGCAAGCCCCAACAGGCCGAGCGCGTCACGGTCGCGGTCGAGTCGGGCCTCGAGACCCTCGTGCTCGAGCACGCCGAGGCCGCCGCCGAGCGGGCCTACCGGTCCTGGTCGCAGCAGCCGGCAGGCGTCGGGCTCCTCGAGAGCGGCCCCGCCGACCTGGGGCGGGCCTCGCGCGACCTGCGCCGCCGTACCGAGGCCATGGTGCGCGAGTGGCAGGGCGAGGTGCTCGACCTGGTCCGCGCCGAGGGTGCCGACAAGCGCACCACCGCGCGGTTCCTGGCCTTCGGCGTCAACGGGCTCTCGGTGGCGCTGATGGTCGTGGTGTTCGCCCACACCGCCGGGGTGACCGGCGTCGAGGCGGGGGTCGCCAGTGGCTCGGCCGTCGCCGGGCAGAAGCTGCTCGAGGCCGTCTTCGGCGACCAGGCCGTGCGCACCCTCGCCGAGCGGGCGCGCCGCTCGCTCGAGCAACGCATCACCGCTCTGCTGAGCGACGAGCGGGCCCGCTATCTTTCCCTGGTCGACACGCTGGCGCT
>CALRVO020000152.1:0-8279 GCA_943371595.1 Sphingomonas paucimobilis | reverse complement strand
CGTCGCACAGCGCCGACTCGGGGTCGGGGTGGACGTCGACGATGATGCCGTCGGCGCCGACCGCGATCGCCGCGCGCGACAGGGGGACGACGAGGTCCTTGCGCCCGGCGGCGTGCGACGGGTCGACGATGACCGGCAGGTGGCTGGTCGCCTGGACGACCGGGACCGCGGAGATGTCGAGGGTGTTGCGCGTCGAGGGCTCGAAGGTGCGGATGCCGCGCTCGCACAGCACGACGTCGAGGTTGCCGCGCTGGGCGATGTACTCCGCCGCCATCAGCCACTCCTCGATCGTGGCGGTCATGCCGCGCTTGAGCAGCACGGGCTTGCCGGCGTCGCCCGCGGCCTGGAGCAGGCCGAAGTTGGCCATGTTGCGGGTGCCGATCTGGAGCATGTCGGCGTGCTCGGCGACGACGGGCACGTCGCGAGCGTCGACGACCTCGGTCACGACCGGCATGCCGGTCGCCGCGCTGACGTCGGCGAGGATCTCCAGGCCCCGCACCCCCAGGCCCTGGAAGGCGTACGGCGAGGTGCGCGGCTTGTAGGCGCCGCCGCGCAGGATCGTCGCCCCGGCCGACTGCGCCATCCGCGCCGCCTCCAGCGTCTGCTCGGGCGTCTCGACCGCGCACGGACCCGCCATGAACGTGAACGTGTCGGGGCCGATCGGCACCCGGCGGTTGCCCTCGCCACCGCGACCGACCCACACGGTCGAGCGTCCGGCGTGGTGCTGACGGCTCACCAGCTTGTAGGGGTCGGAGATCCGGTGGACGTCGGCGACCCCGCGCAGCGTGCGCAGGTTGAGCCCGTGGAACGACTCGAGGTCGCCGACCAGACCGATGATGGTGCGGACCACGCCCTTGCTGACGAACGCCTCCCCGCCGACGGACTCGACCTTCTCGACGACGTGCGCGACGTCCTCGTCGGTGGCGTCCGGGGACATGACGACGACCATGGTGTTCCTCTGTTCGTTGGGGCCTCGGCGGGCGGCCCGGAGCTGCCGACATGACAAACGCCCCGGGCTTTCGGCCGGGGCGTTGGTGGGTGCGGGCGCGTCTAGGGACGGGCCTGCACGGGAGCTCCCGGCAGGTGTCCAAAGAAATAGGTGCGCGCCACGAGGACGACTCTAGACCGCCTGCGGTGTCGTGGGGCCGACGTGCCAGTCCGTGGACGGGGAGTGCCCGTCCCGTCAGACCGACGCCAGCCAGGCTGCGACCGTGGCGTGCCTCTGCACGCCCGGGTGGAAGTAGAAGACGCTGTCGGTCGTCTGCGACCCGACGACGGCCACGTGCATCCCCTGACCGCTCTCCACACGGGCCAGGGCAGCACCGAGCTCCACGAACATGCCACGCCCGGGCTCCTCGTTGGCCACGAGCACGAGGGCGTCCGCCTCCAGGACGGCCCGCAGGTCGGTGCGCGCGACCCGCCCGGCGGTGCCGGGGTCCTCGGCGTGGTCCCGCAGGGAGACGTCGAGGCCGCGAGTCCAGTCGTGGAGCACCTGGTGCCCGGCCGCCCGCACCGCCGCCTGCGTCTCGCGCACCGCGACGACGTCGGCCAGCGAGCCTGCGACGTAGACCCTCACCGACCAAGCCTCACACGGCGAGGTGCTGCACGTCGCCGGGGTCCGGGCCCTGCGTCGTACGCCGCGGCCCGGCCTCGACGACGAGCATCGCGGTCACGACCATCGCGCCGCCCGCCAGGAGCCGCCAGGTGAGCGACTCGCCCCCCAGGCCCACCGCGAAGGTCGCCGCGAAGACCGGCTCCATGCTCATCACGATCGCCGCGCGCGTCGGCGCGAGGTGGGCCTGCGCCCACGTCTGCGCGATCAGCGCGGCGGCGCCGGCGACGACGGCCATGTAGACCACCGACAGCCAGTCGCCCGACGTCGCCGGGAGCACGACGCCGTCGGGGGCGGTGGCGACCAGGCAGATCACCGCGATCACCAGCAGCTGCAGGATCGAGAGCCCGAGCGCCTCCCGGGCGTCGGCCCAGGCGCCGAGCGCCACGATGTGCAGCGCGTAGAGGACCGCCGCGACCAGGGTGATGGCCTCGCCGTAGCCGACCGACAGCCCGTCGAGGGTCAGCGTCGCCAGGCCCACGGTCGCGAGCGCGACCGCGCCCCAGGTCCAGGCGGTGAGCCGGGTGCGCAGCAGCAGGGCGGCCAGGAGCGGGGTCGCCACGACGTAGAGCCCGGTCACGAAGCCCGAGACGCTGGCCGGGGTGTGCGCCAGGCCGGCGGTCTGCAGGATCTGCGCGGCGCCGTACAACCCACCGAGCACGAGGCCGCGTCGACGCGCCACGGGTGAGAGCCGGCCCAGGGCGCGCGGCGCCACGACGAGCATCACGGCCCCGGCGACCAGGAACCGCACGGCCAGGAAGTCGAGGGTCGGCACCCGCTCGAGCAGGTCCTTGATCAGGAAGAACGTCGACCCCCACACCATCGTCATCGCGAGCAGGGCGAGGGTCGCCAGGGTCGTGCGGCTGGGGACGCGTCGGGTGCGGGGGTGCTTCGACGACACGGGTGACACGGGTGACACGGCTACAGCCTGGCAGGTGGTCGGGTCGTCCCGTCAGACGACGAAGAGCGTGATGGTGCTGCCCCGGGGGGCCTCGCTGCCGAAGCCCGGGTCGCTGCGGGTGACGTAGCCCAGGCCGAAGCCGCCGGGGGCGTCCTCCACCTCGACGTCGAAGCCGGCGTCGCGCATGGCCTCCTCGGCGGCCTTGACGCCGAAGAGGTAGGTGTTGGGCACCTCGACGAGCTGAGGGCCCTTGGAGACGACGAAGGAGACGACCTCGCCGCGGAACAGCTTGCCGGAGGTCGGGAACTGCGAGACGACGCTGCCGTCGGGGACGTCGTCGGAGAAGACCTCCTCGAACTCGGGCACCAGGCCGCGTTCCTTCACGATCTCGGCGATCTCGTCGTAGTCCCGGCCGACCCAGTTGCCCACGTTGATCGGCTTGCGACCCAGCGACAGCACGAGGTCGACGCTCGAGCCCGGTTCGAGCTGGGTGCCGGCCTTGGGGACGCTCGCGAGCACGATGCCCTCGGGGACCTTCTCGTCGTAGCGACCGGTGCTCTCGCCGAACTCCAGCTGCTTGTCGAGCAGGGCGTCCTGGGCGGCGTCCTCGTCGAGCCCGCGCACCTTGGGCACCGTCAGCTCGCCGAGGGAGAGCGTGAGGGTGACGGTGTCGCCGGGCAGCACCTGGGCGCCGCCGCGCGGGTCGGCGGTGACGACGGTCCCGGCAGGCAGCTCGGCGTCGTAGACCGGGTCGTCGTAGGCGACGTCGAGACCGGCGTCCTCGAGGGCAGCGACGGCCGCGGTCTGGTCCTGGCCCAGCACGGTGGGGGCCTGGGTGTAGCGCGCCCAGCCGTACCAGAACGCGCCGCCCCCGATGGCCAGGGCGACCAGCAGGGCGAGCACGAGCAGCAGCGGGCCGCGCCGGCGACGACGGGGGCGCTGCTGCTGGCGGGGCGGTTCGGGACGGTCCGGACCGGCGGGCGTGGGGCGCGGCTGGCGGCGCGGTGGGGCCGGCGGTGGGGGCGGTGGGGTGAACACCGGCAGCGCCGTCGTCGGCTCGCGCAGGTCGAGCGGCTCCCACGCGTGCTCGGTGAGCTCGGCGAGGTCGGTCGTGCCATGGTCGCCGGGCTCACCGACCGGGCCCGCGTGCAGCGCGAGGTCCTGGGTGAGCTCGGGGTCGTCGCGCAGGCCCTCGGCCAGGGCCTGGCTGACCCGGTGCACCTGGTGCAGCAGCACCCCCGCGTCGGCCGGACGACGGGTGCGGTCGCGCGCGGTCGCGCGCGCCACGAGGGCGTCGACGTACGGCGGGAGGCCCGGGACGCGCGCGGAGGGCGGCGGCACGTCGTGGTGCACGTGCTTGTAGGCGACCGCGATCGGCGTCTCGCCCTCGTGGGGCTTGACGCCGGTGAGCAGCTCGTAGAGCAGGACCCCCGCGGCGTAGACGTCGGCGCGCTCGTCGGCACGACCGTCGATGACCAGCTCGGGAGCCAGGTAGGACACGGTGCCGATGAGCACGCCCTGGGTGGCGGTGTGCTGGGTGTCGGCGCTGATCGCCTTGGCCAGGCCGAAGTCGGCGACCTTGACCCGGCCGTCGTCGGAGATCAGGACGTTCTCGGGCTTGACGTCGCGGTGGATCAGGCCGGCGCGGTGTGCCGCGGCCAGGGCCGACAGGACCGGCTCGATCAGCGCCAGCGCCCGGGCCGGCGGCATCGGGCTCTCCTTGGCGATCGTGTCGCGCAGGGTGTGGCCGGTGACGAGCTCCATGACGAGGAAGACGACACCGTCGTCGTCGCCCTGGTCGTGGACGGCGACGACGTGGGGGTGCGACAGGCGGGCCGCGGCGCGGGCCTCGCGCACGAACCGCTCGGCGAAGTCGCGGTCGCTGTCGGAGTCGGACAGGCCCGCGTGCATGATCTTGACCGCGACGGTCCGGTCGAGCCGCACGTCGAGGGCCTCGTGGACGCTGGCCATGCCACCGCGGGCGATACGCGGACCGACCCGGTAGCGCCCGTCGAGCAGGCGTCCGCGCATCGGGTCGGCGGGGGCGGTCCGGTCGGTGCCGCGGGGGGAGTCGGTCGAGGCGGCAGCGTCGGCAGGGCGCACGTCTCCGGCGCCGGGGCGTGTCTGCACGTCGACCCTCCTGTCCGGCGGGGGAAGACGCCGGGGGGGCCCATGGTAACGGGCGCGGCGCCCGCCGGGCGGCGGCACCGGGCCCGGCGTGGCGTGCAAAACTGGGGCCATGTCGACCGAGCCCAGCACTCCGCCCACCCTGGCCGAGGCCGACCTGGCCGCGCTGGTGCCCGAGTGGGTCGACTGGGCCGAGGCCGCCCGGCGGCTCGAGGTCACCGTCGCCAAGGTCCGCACGATGATCCGCGACCACGAGCTCGCGGCCGCCGTACCCACTCCGGGTGCGGGCCAGCAGGTGCCCGCCGACCTGATCCAGGACGGTCTGCCGGTCAAGGGCCTGCCGGGCCTGCTGACGGTGATGCACGACAACGGCTACGACGACCGCGAGTGCATCGCGTGGCTCTTCCTCGACCAGGACTTCCCCGGCCGCGCGATCGACGCGCTGCGCGAGAACCGCGGCACGGAGGTCAAGCGGCGCGCCCAGGCGCTGGCCTTCTAGGCCGTCGTGGTCATCCACCGCGTGCCGCCGCGCGAGGACGGCTTCGTGCCCCGCACGTCCGGGGCGCTCGCGATGGTGCTGGTGCTGCTGGTCGTGCTCGGCATCTGGTTCCTCAACGGGCGTGACCCGGGCACCGGCACCACGGCGTTCGACCCGGGGAACCAGACGGCCTCGGCCCAGCCCTCGTCGGGGCCCTCGTCGGAGCCGACCCGACGGGCGATGCCGCTGCCCGGCGGTGTCGACCTCGAAAGTGGTCTGGACGTCGTCGAGCTCGCCGACCTCCCGCCGCAGGCCTCCGACACCGTCGACCTGATCGACCGCGGCCCGCCCTATCCCTACGCCCAGGACGGCTCCACCTTCGGCAACTTCGAGGGGATCCTGCCCGACCAGCCACGCGGCTACTACGCCGAGTTCACCGTCGAGACCCCCGGCTCCGACGACCGCGGCGCCCGCCGCATCGTCGCCGGCGACGCGGGCGAGCTCTACTGGACCGAGGACCACTACGACTCCTTCGAGCGGATCCGCCGGTGACCCCCTCGTGAGCGGTCTGGCCGGCCTCCTCGCCGGCCGGACGGCGCCGGGCGCCTACCGCTGGCACGCGGCGTACGACGTCGACGACGTCCGCCACACCGTCGAGTCGACGGGCCGGCGGTTCGCCTACGTCGACGGCGCGACCGTGGGCACGGCGCCCGAGCTGCACGACGCGCTGGCGACGGCGCTGGGGTTCCCCGCCTGGTACGGCCGCAACCTCGACGCGCTCCACGACTGCCTGAGCGACCTGCCCGACGGTGTCGTGCTGCTGTGGGACGCCTGGGGCGGCCTCGCCCGGGCCGAGCCGCGGGTCTTCGCGGTCGCCGTCGACCTGCTGGGGGAGCGTCTCAGCGTGCTGCTGCGGGGCCCGGGACCCGAGGTCGGCCTGCCGTCGCTCGACTGAACGGACCGGTGGATCGGGGCTGGGTTGTCAGGGAGGTCTGACCGTCGTCAGGGGTTGCATCCCCTGACAACGGCCAAATTCCCCGGCCAGCCGGGGAATTTGCACACCCCTCGGGGCATCGACCTCACACCACGCGCTGCGTGACCGCGGCCGCCAACTCCCGCAGCACCTCGGTGGCGTGCGGGTCGAGGCCGGCGGAGTCGAGACCGGCCACCGCGACCGAGGCGAGGTCGCTGATCAACGACTCGACGCGGGCGTGGGCGCCGCTGGCGTCGACGACCTCGCGCAGCCGCGCGACGTCGTTGGTGCTCAGTGCGGTGCCGAGCGACCGGTCGAGCAGGGCGGCGTCGGCGGGCGACGCCCCCTCGAGCGCCATCGCGACCAGGACGGTGCGCTTGCCCTCGACCAGGTCGTCGCCGGCGGGCTTGCCGGTGGTGGCCGGGTCGCCGTAGACCCCGAGGAGGTCGTCGCGCAGCTGGAAGGCCTCACCCAGCGGCAGCCCGAAGCCGGTGAGGGCGTCGCGTACGGCGGGGCCGCCCCCGGCCAGGGCGGCACCGACGTGCAGCGGGCGCTCGATGGAGTACTTGGCCGACTTGTAGCGCAGCACTGTCATCGCGGTGTCGACGTCGGCGGCGCCGCGGGCCTGCGCCGAGACGTCGAGGAACTGACCGGCGATGACCTCGGTGCGGCACAGGTCGAAGACCTCGAGGGCGGGACCGACCCGGTCCCAGCCGAAGCCGCAGCGGCGCAGCAGCTCGTCGGCCCACCCCTGGAGCAGGTCGCCGAGCAGGATCGCGGCGGCGGCGCCGTACTGCTCGGGGTTGCTGCGCCAGCCGGCCGCCCGGTGCTCGGCCTCGAGCGCACGGTGGGTCGCGGGGCGGCCACGTCGGGTGTCGGAGGCGTCCATGAGGTCGTCGTGGACCAGGGCGCTGGCGTGGAGCAGCTCGAGGCAGGCGCAGGCGCGCAGCAGCATCTCGTGCTCGGTGTCGGACACGTCCGGCTGCACGGCGCGGAAACCCCAGTAGACGAACGCCGCCCGGAACTTCTTGCCCCCGGCCACCGCGGTCCGCGCCTCGGCCAGCAGACGGTCGGCGTCGGGACCGAGCGGGGCGAGCAGCGTGGCCCGGGAGTCGAGGAACTCCGCGAGCGTCGCGTCGAGCGCCGTCCGGAAGGCCCCGTCGTCCCACTGCCGGTCCCAGGAGCTGTCGCCGATGCTCACCGTTCGACCCTAGAGCCATAAACTCGGGTCCATGGCAACGGGTCGTGGGGTCGGCATGGCCGAGCTGATCGGGAGCGGACAGCGCTCCATCTCGTTCGAGTTCTTCCCGCCCAAGGACGAGGCGGGCGTCGAGCGGCTCTGGCGCGCGATCCAGGCGCTCGAGCCCTACCAGCCGACCTTCGTGTCGGTGACCTACGGTGCCGGCGGCGCCACCCGCGACACCACCGTCGAGATCACCGGCCGGATCGCGCGCGAGACCTCGCTGACGCCCGTGGCCCACCTCACCTGCGTCGGTCACACCCGCGAGGAGCTCGAGAAGATCCTCGACACCTACGCCGAGGCCGGCGTCCACCACGTGATGGCGCTGCGCGGCGACCCGCCGGAGGGGCCGCGCGCCGAGTGGACCCCCACCGAGGGCGGGCTGACCTACGCCCTCGACCTCGTCGAGCTCGCCCGCTCGCGCGGCGACTTCCGCATCAGCGTCGCGGCCTTCCCCGAGGGGCACCCCAACGCCGCCTCGCGCGACGCCGACGCCGACGTGCTGGTCGCCAAGGCCCGCGCCGGTGCGGAGTACGCCGTCACGCAGATGTTCTTCCGGGCCCAGGACTACTTCGACCTCGTCGAGCGGGTGCGGGCCCGTGGCGTCGACATGCCGATCCTCCCGGGCATCATGCCGATCCTCAACCTGGCCGCGATCCAGCGCCAGGGCGAGCTGGTCGGCACCTCGGTGCCCGACGAGATCGTGGCCCGCATCTCGGCTCACGACGACCCCGCCGCCGTGCGGGCCGAGGGCATCGCGATCGCGGCCGAGCTGTGCGAGGAGCTGCTCGAGGGCGGTGCGCCGGGCCTGCACTTCTACACGCTCAACTACTCCAAGGCCACGCTCGAGATCTTCGAGCGCCTGCAGATCAAGGTCTGACCTCCTCGCCGCCCGACCTGGGTGTGACCGGGCCGGGTCTCCCGCGATCCGTGCGATCGCGCGGTTCA
>CALRVO020000151.1:0-8305 GCA_943371595.1 Sphingomonas paucimobilis | reverse complement strand
CAGCTGGCCCAGGGCCTGCGCCGCCTGGGCTTCCCCGAGGAGATGGCCGCCTACTACGACGAGCACGTCGAGGCCGACGCCGTGCACGAGCAGCTCGCGCTACGCGACGTCTGCCTGGCGCTGGTCGAGGAGGAGCCCGACCTCGCCGACGACGTCCGCTTCGGCGCGTGGGCCTGCCTCGACCTCGAGAGCCGCACCGCGGCCGCCGTGCTCGGTCTGTGGGACGCGGCGTGAGCGCGGCCGGCGGGAGCGGCGAGGCCCGCGAGGAGCGCCCGGCCGACATCACGCTCTGCGCCGGCGGACCGATGATCGTGCGTGGTGACGTCGTCGTGCAGGACGAGGCAGGGGTGCGCCACACCAGCCACCGTGGGGTGTCCGCGGTCTGCCGGTGCGGCAAGTCCGCACTCGCCCCGTGGTGCGACGGCACCCACAAGCTGCTGCCCGGCGGGCGGTAGGGGGCTCCGGCTCAGCCGACGTCGGGCACTCGCTGCAGCTGCAGCACCACCCCGCGCGCCGCCGTACGACGACCGCCCTCGCGCCAGCCTCCCCCGGCGCCCGCCGCGGCGGCGACCTGGTCGGCCTGGGCCGGTGTGCCCAGCTGCAGCAGCAGGCTGCCGCCGGGCACCAGGCACGTCGCGGCCACCTCGACGCAGGCGTGGGCCACGTCGAGGCCGGCGGGACCACCGTCGATCGCGGTGGCCGGGTCGTCGGGGAAGCGGCCGATGTCGGCACTCGGCACCCAGGGCGGGTCGGCCAGGACCAGCGCGAACTCCTCGCCCGGCCGCGGGGCGGTGGCCAAGGGGCTCTCGCGCACCTCGACGCGGTGCGCGAGGCCGGCTCCCTCGGCGTTGTGCCGCGCGAAGGCGCACGCCACCGGGTCGAGGTCGACCGCGACCAGCGCCCGGTCGGTGGCCGCCGCCACGAGCAGCCCGATGTGACCGGCACCGGTGCACAGCTCGAGCACCGGGCCCGGGTCGGCCGCCTCCAGCAGCTCGACGGCCCACCGCGATTGCAACGCGGTCCAGGGCCGGGGTTCGAGGACCCGGTCGTCGTACTCGACGACGAGCCCGTCGATGCGGGTGGAGCGGCGCTGGTGGGTGTGCACCACACCACCCTGGCGTGGCAGACGCCTCGGCGGACCCCTGCGCAGGGGTGACGCGTCCACTCTCACCTGTGAGGGTGCCCCCGTGTCCTACGATGCAGCAATGTCCTCGGGTCCCGTGCGCGTCGCGATCGTCAACGACTACGACATCGTCGTGGCCGGCACGGCCGCCGTCCTCGACCCGTTCGCCGACCGCATCCAGGTCGTCGAGCTCGACAGCCGGATGCCGGTGGTCAGCGACGTCGAGGTGGTGCTCTACGACTCGTTCGGCCAGGTCCAGGGCGACGCGATCGACGTCAAGACCCTGGTGCGCCACGGCTCTGCCAAGGTCGTCGTCTTCAGCTGGAACACCGACGACGAGCTGGTCGCCCGCGCGATCAAGGCCGGGGCGTCGGGCTACGTGCACAAGGGGGTCTCGGCCGAGGAGCTGGTCGAGGCCATCGAGGCGGTCGCCCGCGGCGAGCAGGTCCTCCCGGCGGGGCAGGACACCGACACCTTCGGCCGCTGGCCCGGCGACGAGCACGGCCTGAGCGCGCGCGAGTCCGAGGTGCTCGCCCTGATCTGCCAGGGCCTGAGCAACCAGGACATCGCCGACCGTGCGTTCCTCGGCATCAACACCGTCAAGACCTACATCCGCACCGCCTACCGCAAGATCGGGGCAGGCAGTCGCACCCAGGCCGTCCTGTGGGGCATGCAGCACGGCTTCGAGCCTGACCGGCGCCGGGTCGTCGTCGACGACTGAGTCGTCGGGCCGCTGAGGCGGCTCAGCCCAGGAGCGAGCCCGTGGTGCGCAGGTGCTCGGCGAGCGCCGCCGGTGAGTCGTGCACGGCCACCGCTCCGGCCTCGCGCAGCTCCGCCTCCGAGACACCCCCGGTGAGCAGGCCCAGGCAGGGCACCCCGGCGTCCGACGCCGCGGCCACGTCCCACACCGCGTCCCCGACGACCACGGCCCGCGCCGCGTCGACCGCCTCGAGCGCCACCGACACCAGCTCGCCGGACGGCTTGCTCTGCTCGGCGTCGGAGCCGGTGACCAGGTCGCCCAGGAGGTGGCGGGGCTCCCCGAGCACGTCGAGGAGCCGGTCGGTGAGGTCGGCGTCGCTCGAGCTGGCCAGCACCATCGTGTAGCCGCGGTCGCGCAGGGTCTCGAGCAGGTCGGCGGCGCCCTCGGTGGGGACGATCCGGTCGAACAGCTCGTCGAGCTTCCGCGGGTGCCGGGCCCGCAGCTCGTCGCCGAGCGCCTGCTCGACCGCGTCACCGGCGGCCGCGGCGACCAGACGGTCGCCGCCCATCCCGATCAGGCGGTGCAGGCGGTGGGACGGCACGCGCAGGCCGACCTCGCGGAACGCGGCCTGCCAGGCCAGGACGTGCACGGGCACGGAGTCGACCAGCGTGCCGTCGAGGTCGAGGACGACGGTGTCGGGCATCGCGTCAGGCACGGACGACGCCGCACAGGTCGGCGAGCTCGGCCTCGAAGCGGTCGAGGTCACGCAGGGTCAGCGTCGCGCCCGGGTGCGTGATGCGTCGGGTCGGGTCGATCGCGGGGACCGGCCGGTGGAAGGCCAGGCAGACGGCCGCATCCCCGTTGGTCGCGAAGGTCACCCCTCGGTCCGCGAACGACAGGTGGGGCGGGCCGGCGGTCTTGAGGAAGGCGAAGTCGCCGGTGCGGTGCACGGCGGCGACGTTGTCGAGCGGCGTACGCAGCCGCCACAGCCCGAAGCGCACCTCGAGGCCCCGGGGCCCGAGCTCGACCCAGGCGGTCGAGCCCGTGATGCCGAGCAGCAGCGCGGGCAGCCGGTAGGCCGGGGCGAACGCGAAGTCGTAGCGGGTGGGTCCCGGTGTGGTCACGGTGCGGCCGCCCGGAGCTTGTCGAGCAGGGGCCCGGCGGCCTCGTCGAGGAAGCGCTGCTGCCAGCGGTCACCGACCTGCACCAGCGCCACGTCGGTGAAGCCGGCCTCCCAGAAGGCCGACACCGACTCGACGACGGCGTCGAGGTCGGGGCCGCACGGGATGGACCCCGCCACGTCGTCGGGCGTCACGAACTGGGTGGCGCCGGCGAACCCGGCCGGCGTGGGCAGGTCGGCGTTGACCGACCACCCGCCGGCGAACCACCGGAACTGCTCGTGGGCGAGCGCCGCAGCCTCCTCGGCGTCGGGACCCCAGCAGATCGGGATCTGCCCGACGGCCCGGGCCGGGCCGCCGCCACCGATGCGTGGTGCGCCGTCGACGGCGTTCCACGCCTCCACCAACGACGCGTCAGGCTCGACGGCGACGAGGTGGTCGGCCAGCGGCGCGAAGCGCTCGATCGAACGGCCGCCCGAGACGGCCAGGGCGAGCTCGACGGGCTCGTCGGGCAGGTCCCACACCCGCGCCGACTCGACGCGGAAGTGCTCGCCGTCGTGGTCGACCAGGTCGCCGGTGTGGAGCGCCCGGATCACCTCGATCGCCTCGGCCAGCATCGACTGGCGCCGGGCGACGCCGGGCCACGACTCCCCGACGACGTGCTCGTTGAGGCTCTCCCCGCTCCCCAGGCCCAGGGTGAAGCGCCCCTCGGCCAGGATCTGCAGCGTCGCGGACTTCTGGGCGACCACCGCCGGGTGGTAGCGCATCGTCGGGCAGGTCACGTAGGTCATCAGGTCGACCCGCTCGGTGGCCTGGGCGACCGCCCCGAGCACCGTCCACGCGTAGGGCGCGTGCCCCTGCTCGGTCAACCAGGGCGAGTAGTGGTCGCTGGAGACCTCGAAGTCGAACCCCACCCTCTCGGCCTGCTGGGCGTAGGAGACCAGCTCGCGGGGCCCGCTCTGCTCGGTCATCAGCGTGTAGCCGAAGCGTGTCGTCATGCTCTCGACGCTCCCAGCAGCGTCCCGACCGGGCATCACCCCAGGGCGTGAGCGCAAAATGGCACGCGCCAGCCGCGGGTCTGCCAGGGTGACCGTTCGTGAGCCCAACACCCCCGGAGCCCGCGACGCCCGTGCGGCTGGCGGTGGTCAACGACTACGAGATCGTCGTGGCCGGCATCGCCGCCGTGCTCGAGCCGTACGCCGAGCGCGTGCAGGTCGTCGAGCTGGTCGCCGGGCTGCCGGTGGTGACCGACGTCGACGTGGTCCTCTACGACACGTTCGCGCAGCGCCAGGGCGAGGCGGTGCCGGTGCACGACCTGGTGCCCGACGGGGCCCGGCTCGTGGTCTTCAGCTGGAACAAGGACGCCGCCCTCGTCGCGGCCTCGCTGGCGGCCGGCGCCTCCGGCTACGTGTCCAAGGGCGCGACCGCCTCGGTGCTCGTCGACGCCGTCGAGCGCGTGCACGCCGGCGAGCAGGTCGTGCCCGACGACCTGACCGTCGCCGAGGGGCCCGTCGTCCCGGCCGACCCCGACCACGGGTCCGACCACGCGCAGTACCTCGGCCGGTGGCCGGGTGACGACATCGGGCTGAGCGCCCGCGAGTCGGAGGTGCTGGCGCTGATCTGCCGCGGCCTGAGCAACGAGGAGATCACCGCCCAAGCCTTCATCGGCATCAACACCGTCAAGACCCACATCCGCACGCTCTACCGCAAGATCGGCGTCGCCCGGCGCACGCAGGCCGTGCTGTGGGGCCACGCGAACGGGTTCGACCCCGACCGGGCCCGCGACCTCGCCTGAACCGCGCCGAGGCCGGGCGTCCGGTCAGTCGGTGAGGTGCTCCAGGGAGTCCTGGAGGCTCTCGGCCACGAAGTCGCCGAGCCGGTTCATCGACGGCAGCTCGACCGGGGCCGGCCCGACGCGTCGGGTGAAGCGGGCCTCGTAGGTCACCTGGCTGCCGCCCCCGGCGGTGGGCTCGACGGTGAAGGTGTCGACCACCTCGAGCTCACGCGTGTCGCCACGCACCTGCAGGCAGCGGCCCTCGACGTACTCGGTGACGACGTAGTCGACCTCGGTACGACGACCGCGGAACTTCGCCACGCTGTGGTAGGTCGTGCCGACACCACCGTCGCCGCTGGTGCGCTCGGTCGAGACCGTCGGCGGGTCCCACTCCTCGGTCGTGGTGAAGTCGGCGAGGAACCTCCACACGGCCTGGGGGGACCGGTCGACGACGATCGTGCGCTCCACGACGGGCACGCGGACGACTCCTCTGGGCACGGGTGCTGCGTTTGGACTGGTCCCTCACGAGCCTCGCGGGCACGGCTGCCGATGGCCGCACCCGCAGGGGTGGCTGCATTGCGCGGCCCGCGTCAGGCGGCGGCCCGGGCCGTGTCCGCGGCGGGCTCGAGGGCTCCGCGGACGACGTCGAGCACGTCGCCGACGACGTGGACGGTCAGCGCGTCGCGCACCTCGGTGGGCACGTCGTCGAGGTCGGGCTCGTTGCGCTGGGGCACGAACACCTCGGTCAGGCCCGCACGCTGGGCGGCGAGGAGCTTCTGCTTGAGCCCACCGATCGGCAGCACCCGGCCGTTGAGGGTGACCTCGCCGGTCATGCCGACCTCGGCGCGCACCGGGCGACCGGTCGCCAGGGACGTGAGCGCGGTGACCATGGTGATGCCGGCCGACGGACCGTCCTTGGGCGTGGCGCCCGCGGGCACGTGGACGTGGATCGCCTTGGCGAAGAACGCCGGGTCGACCCCGAGCTCGTCGGCGTGGGCGCGCACGAACGTGAGCGCGATGTGGGCCGACTCCTTCATGACGTCGCCGAGCTGGCCGGTCAGGGTGAGCCCGGCCCGGCCACCGTCGCCGACGTCGTGGGCGCTGGCCTCGATGAACAGCACGTCGCCGCCCAGGCCTGTGACCGCCAGGCCGGTCGCGACGCCGGGCACCGCCGTACGCTCCGCGGACTCGGGGGTGAAGCGGGCCCGCCCGACGAGGTCGGCGAGGTCGGCGACGTCGACGTCGACGCGGGTCGCCCCGGTGGCGAGCTGGGTGGCCGCCTTGCGCAGCGTCCTGGCCAGCAGCCGCTCCACCTGGCGCACGCCGGCCTCGCGGGTGTGGTTGGCGGCGAGCTCGCGCAGCGCGTCGTCGGTGATCGTGAACTCCTCGGCGGTGACCGCGGCGCGCTCGAGCTGGCGGGGCAGCAGGTAGTCGCGGGCGATCGCGACCTTGTCGTCCTCGGTGTAGCCGTCGATGGTCACCAGCTCCATGCGGTCCAGCAGCGCGGCCGGGATCTGCTCCACGACGTTGGCGGTGGCGATGAAGAGCACGTCGGACAGGTCGAGGTCGAGATCGAGGTAGTGGTCGCGGAAGGTGTGGTTCTGCGCGGGGTCGAGCACCTCGAGCAGCGCCGCGGCCGGGTCGCCGCGGTGGTCGGAGCCGACCTTGTCGACCTCGTCGAGGAGCACGACGGGGTTCATCGAGCCCGACTCCTTGATCGCGCGGACGACGCGACCGGGCAGCGCCCCGACGTAGGTGCGCCGGTGACCGCGGATCTCGGCCTCGTCGCGGACGCCGCCGAGGGCGACCCGCACGAACCGCCGGCCCAGCGCCCGGGCCACGGACTCGCCGAGGCTCGTCTTGCCGACCCCGGGAGGTCCGGCGAGCAGCACGACGGCGCCGGAGCCGCGGCCGCCAACGACCTGCAGGCCGCGCTCGGCGCGCCGGGCACGCACGGCGAGGTGCTCGACGATGCGGTCCTTGACCTCGTCGAGACCGTGGTGGTCGGCGTCGAGCACCGCCCGGGCGGCGACGACGTCGGTGTGGTCCTCGGTGGTGGTGCCCCAGGGCAGCTCGAGCACGGTGTCGAGCCAGGTGCGGATCCAGCCGGCCTCGGGGTTCTGCTCGCTGGAGCGCTCGAGCTTGTCGACCTCCTTGAGGGCCGCGGCGTGCACCGCCTCGGGCAGGCCCGTGTGTGCTTCCACGCGGGCGCGGTAGTCGTCGCTGCCCTCGGGCTCGCCCTCGCCGAGCTCCTTGCGGATCGCGGCGAGCTGCTGGCGCAGGAGGTACTCGCGCTGCTGCTTCTCCATGCCGTCGCGGACGTCCTCGCTGATCTTGTCGCTGAGCTCGACCTCGGCGAGGTGCTCGCGGGTCCAGGCGGTGAGCAGCTCGAGCCGCTCGGCGACGTCGGGGGTCTCGAGGACCTCCCGCTTGCGCTCGTCGGAGAGGTAGGACGCCCACCCGGCCGCGTCGGCCAGGGTGCTCGGGTCGGTGAGCCGCTGCACGGTGTCGACGACCTGCCAGGCCTCGCGGCGCTGCAGCAGCGCGACGACGAGGCGCCGGTAGTCGTCGGCCAGCGCGCGCACGTGCTCGCTGACCGGGCCCTCGTCCTCGACCGGCTCGACGTCGACCCACAGGGCCGCGCCCGGGCCCGTCGTACCGCTGCCGATGCGGGCGCGCTTCCCTGCCCGCAGCACCGCTGCGGGGCCGCCGGAGCTGAGGCGCCCGGTGCGCTCGACCGTCGCCAGCACGCCGTACGACGCGTAGCGGTCGCCGAGGCGGGGGGCCACGAGCAGGGTGCCGTCGCTGCCGGCACCGGCCGCGTCGATCGCGGCGCGGGCGGCGTCGTCGAGCTCGACGGGCACGACCATGCCGGGCAGCACGACGAGGTCGGTGACGAAGAGGATCGGGAGGGACGTGTGGGTCATGTCGGCTCAACCGCGGGGCTCCGGCGTCCTGTTCCGGTGTTCGTCGTGGGCGAACGCGGGCGCGGGGTGGTGTCGTGGTGGGTCCGCATGCAACTGACTGTTCGTGGCACATCCAGGGCGCTCTACCGCTCGACCTGTACGCCGGACAGTCAGTTGCATGGGCGGGGCCGGCCGGGCTCCCGCCCGAAAACCACTCGCGTCCCTCGCAGCCCCCTGCTACGTTCTCCGGCCGCCCTCGCCGACCCGCTCGGAGGTCCTGCCGTGCCCACTCCCGACCACCCTCCAGATACCGGCCCCATCCCCAGCCCCGACCCCAGCCCCGACCCCGGCCCCGACCGCGAGCTCGCCGCCGAGGTCGCCCACCTGGCGGAGTCGCGTCGCCAGCTGGCGCGGATGCGCGAGCGGACGGCGTCCCTCGACGCCGGGGCCGCGGCCGACTGGGTCAGCCGTGAGGTGCTCGAGGGGTCGATCGCCCTGCGGATGAAGCAGCTGGCCGACGACCCGACGGTGCCGCTGTTCTTCGGGCGCCTGGACGCGGCGATCCACGACGAGACCCACGACGAGACCCTCCACATCGGCCGGCGCCACATCAGCGACGAGCGCGGCGACCCGCTGGTCGTCGACTGGCGCGCGCCGGTCAGCCTGCCGTTCTACCGCGCGAGC
>CALRVO020000150.1:0-8318 GCA_943371595.1 Sphingomonas paucimobilis | reverse complement strand
GACCCTCGCGGTCGCCACCCTGCGCCTGGGCCGCACCGAGGGCTGGTTCAGCGGTGACAACGTCCCCGTCGTGATCGGCGTCGTCGTGGTCCTCCTGCTCGGCCTGTTCTTCATCGGCGGCGGTGACAAGGAGTCCGCCGACACCGAGGTCGACGCCGACGCCCGACCCGGTGGGTTCCCGACCCCGCCCATGCCCGCCGGAGGTGCGGTCCGTGGGGCCGCTGCTCCGCTCGTGTTCGACAGTCCCGCCCGCATGTCCACGGTGGCGGGGGAGGAGGCCTGATGGCCAGCAATGAGCGCGACAAGGACGCCAAGTCCTTCAAGGAGCAGTTCATCGACCCGGTGGCCGGCTTCGGGGTGACCTTCCGGACCATGTTCCGCAAGGTCGTCACCGAGCAGTACCCCTTCGAGAAGCTGCCGACCGCACCTCGCTTCCACGGCCGTCACCAGCTCAACCGCTGGCCTGACGGTCTCGAGAAGTGCATCGGCTGCGAGCTGTGCGCCTGGGCCTGCCGGCCGACGCGATCTACGTGGAGGGCGCGTCCAACGACGACGCCAACGGGGAGCGGTTCAGCCCCGGCGAGCGCTACGGCCGCGTCTACCAGATCAACTACCTGCGCTGCATCCTGTGCGGGCTGTGCATCGAGGCGTGCCCGACCCGGGCGCTCACGATGACCAACGAGTACGAGCTGGCCGACGACAACCGGGCCGACCTCATCTACGAGAAGTCTGACCTGCTCGCCCCGTTGCTGCCCGGCATGGAGCAGCCGCCGCACCCGATGCGCGAGGGCTTCGACGAGGGCGACTACTACCGTGGCGGCCTGTCGACGGGTGGCAACAAGTGATCGCGTTCTGGACCCTCGCCCCGGTGATGGTGCTCGCCGCGCTCGGCATCCTCTTCGTCCGCAAGGCCGTCCACGCGGCCCTGCTGCTGGCCGTGGTGATGATCGGCCTGGCCGTCCTCTACGCCGACCTCGACGCGCCGTTCCTCTTCGCGGTGCAGATCATCGTCTACACCGGCGCGATCCTGATGCTCTTCCTCTTCGTGCTGATGCTCGTCGGCGTCGACTCCGCCGACTCGGTCGTCGAGACCATCAAGGGGCAGCGGGTGCTGGCCACGATCGCCGGGCTGCTGCTCGGCCTGATCCTCGTCGTCGGTCTCTCCCAGCTCACCCTCGGCACGGCGACCGGCCTCGACGGGGCCAACGAGGGCGGCAACATCCCGGCCCTGGCCAACATCATCTTCTCGCGCTACGTCTTCGCGTTCGAGGTGACCAGCGCCCTGCTGATCACCGCCGCCGTCGGTGCGATGGTCCTGGCCCACCGTGAGCGGTTGACGCCCAAGCAGACCCAGGCCGACCTGGCCGCCAAGCGGCTGCGCGACTACGCCGACAAGGGTGCCCACCTGGGCCCGCTGCCTGCGCCCGGCGTCTACGCCCGCCACAACGCGGTCGACACCCCCGCACTCCTGCCCGACGGCACGGCCGCGGAGTCCTCGGTCTCGCGGGTGCTGGCCGCGCGCGGCACCGTGCGGTCCGCCCCGGCGATGGCCCACGACATCGAGGGCCTCAAGCGCCAGCTCGGCATCGACACCGAGGGCCGCCCGGGCACCACAGGCAAGTCCGGCGCGGCGGCCTCGACCACCGAGGACGTCCCTGCCCCAGCGGACCCCGGGTTCGCGAAGGGGGGCAGCGATGTCTGAGTACGTCGTCCTCTCGTCGATCCTCTTCACCATCGGTGCGGTCGGCGTGCTCGTGCGCCGCAACGCCATCGTGGTGTTCATGTGCGTCGAGCTGATGCTCAACGCCTGCAACCTCGCGCTCGTGGCCTTCGCCAAGCAGAACGGCAACCTCGAGGGGCAGGTGGCGGCGTTCTTCGTGATGGTCGTCGCCGCCGCCGAGGTCGTCGTCGGGCTCGCCATCATCATGACCATCTTCCGGTCTCGTCGTTCGGCCTCGGTCGACGACGCGAGCCTGCTGAAGTTCTGAAAGGGTCCGACAGATGTTCGTCTTGGAGACGGGGACCGAGATCCCGGTCGTGGCGCCCGAGGGCGCCGACGGCGTGCTCGGCCTCGTGTGGCTGGTGATCGCACTGCCGCTGCTCGGCGCTGCGGTGCTGCTGCTCGGCGGTCGCTTCACCGACAAGTGGGGTCACCTGCTGGGCACGGCGATGCCGATCGGCTCGTTCGTCCTCAGCCTGCTGATGTTCCTCGACCTGCGCAGCCGCGGCGAGGAGGAGCGACAGGTCGTCAAGCACCTCTACGACTGGATCCAGGTCGGTGGGCTCGACGTCGGCATGGACCTGCTCTACGACCAGCTCGCAGCGCTCTTCCTGCTGCTGATCACCGGTGTCGGCTCGCTGATCCACCTCTACTCCATCAGCTACATGGAGCACGACCCCCGGCGGCGACGCTTCTTCGGCTACCTCAACCTCTTCGTGGCCGCGATGCTGATGCTGATCCTCTCCGAGAACTACCTCGGGATGTTCCTGGGCTGGGAGGGCGTCGGCCTCGCCTCCTACCTGTTGATCGGCTTCTGGCAGCACAAGCCCTCGGCGGCTGCGGCCGCCAAGAAGGCCTTCGTCATCAACCGGGTCGGCGACATGGGCATGGTCACGGCGATCTTCCTCGCCTTCACGCTCTTCGGGTCCACGAGCTTCACGGTGATCAGTGCCGGCGCGGGTGAGGCCAGCGAGGCAGCGATGACCGCCTTCGGCGTCCTGCTGCTGGTCGGTGCGTGCGGCAAGTCGGCCCAGGTGCCGCTGCAGGCCTGGCTGCTCGACGCGATGGAGGGCCCCACCCCGGTCTCGGCCCTCATCCACGCCGCCACCATGGTGACCGCCGGGGTCTACCTCGTGGTCCGGTCCAACTTCGTCTTCGAGCGGGCACCCGACGCCCAGACCGCCGTCGTGGTCGTCGCCGTCGTCACCATCCTGTGGGGCGCCGCGATCGCCTGCGCCAAGGACGACATCAAGAAGGTGCTGGCCGGCTCCACGATGAGCCAGATCGGCTACATGATGCTCGGTGCCGGCCTCGGACCGGCGGGCTACGCCTTCGCGATCTTCCACCTGCTCACGCACGGCTTCTTCAAGGCCAACATGTTCCTCGGGGCCGGCTCGGTGATGCACGGCATGAACGACGACGTCGACATGCGCCACTACGGCCTGCTCCGCAAGGCCATGCCGGTCACCTTCGTCACCTTCGCCATGGGCTACCTGGCGATCATCGGCTTCCCCGGGTTCTCCGGGTTCTGGTCCAAGGACAAGATCATCGAGGTGGCCATCGCCGACAACCTGCTGGTCGGGGCCTGTGCCCTGGTCGGCGCCGGCGTCACGGCGTTCTACATGACCCGACTGATGATCATGACGTTCTTCTCCGACAAGCGGTGGCAGCCCGGGGTGCACCCGCACGAGTCGCCCGCGCTGATGACCGTGCCGCTCGTCGTCCTGGCGGCGCTCTCGGTCCTGGGTGGTCTGATGCTCCTCAACGGCTGGATCGTGCACTGGCTCGAGCCCGTCGTCGGCCCCGAGGTCGAGCACGACCTGCCCATCCCGGCGCTGGCCATCACCGCGATCACCGTGCTGACGGTCGCCGTCGGCGTCGTGGTCGCCATCGTGCTCGTCCAGCGGCGGCCCGTGCCCGCCGTGGCGCCGACCGACGTCTCCTTCGCGACCCGGGCCGCCCGCCAGGACCTCTACGGCGACGCGATCAACGAGGGTCTGGTCGTCCGACCCGGACGCCGCCTGGTCGCCGGGCTCTTCGTCTTCGACCGCTCCGGCGCCGACGGTGCCTTCATGGGCGGCGGGGCCGCGGTCAAGGCCCTCGGCGGGGTGCTGCGCAAGGTCCAGACCGGCTACGTGCGCTCCTACGCCCTGTCCGTACTCATCGGCGTCGTCCTCGTCGCCGCAGCCATGCTGGCGGTGCAGCTCTAAATGTTGACCACACTCATCCTCGTGCCGCTCGTCGGCGCCCTCATCATCGCGTTCCTGCCCGCCGCCTCGGCGCGCTCGATCGCGCTCGGTGTCTCGGTCGGCACCCTCGGGCTCGGCGTCGCCGCGGCCCTCATGTTCGACACCGGCGACCAAGGCCTCCAGCTGGAGGAGAAGGTCAGCTGGATCGAGTCCTTCGGTGTCCACTACGCCTTGGGCGTCGACGGGCTCGGCATCCTCATGGTGCTGCTCACGGTGGTCATCACCCCGATCGTGATGCTCGCCGGGTGGAACGAGGGCGACGAGTCGCCCAAGTCCTACTACGCCTGGATGCTCGCCCTCGAGGCCCTCTCGCTCGCGGTGTTCTGCGCGACCGACGTCTTCTTGTTCTACGTCGTCTTCGAGGCCACGCTGATCCCGGCCTACTTCCTCATCGGCGGCTTCGGCAAGGAGGGCCGCGGCGCTGCCGCGGTCAAGTTCCTGATGTTCCAGCTGGCCGGTGGCCTCGTGCTGCTGGCGTCGGTCATCGGTCTCTACGTCGTCTCCGCGCAGCAGGGCGCACCGTCCTACCTGCTCGAGGACCTCGAGAAGCTCGACATCTCGACCGGTGCCGGTCGCTGGCTCTTCGTCGGCTTCTTCGTCGCCTTCGCGATCAAGGCGCCGCTGTTCCCGGTGCACACGTGGCTCGCCGACACCACCGAGCGGGCCACCCCCGGCGTCTCGGTCATGCTCGTCTGCGTGCTCGACAAGATCGGCACCTTCGGCATGCTGCGCTTCTGCCTCGGGATCTTCCCCGAGGCCTCGCAGTGGGCCACCCCGGTCGTGGTCACCCTGGCGCTCATCTCGATCATCTACGGCGCGCTCGTCGCGATCGCCCAGGACGACGTGCTCCGCCTGATCGGTCTGACCTCGCTGAGCCACTTCGGGTTCATCACCCTCGGCATCTTCGTCTTCAGCACGCAGGGCTCCTCGGGTGCGATCCTCTACATGGTCAACCACGGCATCAGCACGGCCGCCCTGTTCCTCGTGGCCGGCTACCTGATCAAGCGCCGCGGCACCACGCTGATCAGCCAGATGGGCGGCCTCGAGAAGGCCACCCCGGTGCTGGCCGGCCTGATGCTCGTCGCCGGTCTGGCCACGCTCGGCCTGCCCGGGCTGAGCCCGTTCGTCTCCGAGTTCCTGGTGATGCTCGCCGCCTTCGACTACCACTGGTGGGTCGGCGCGGTCGCGGTCCTCGGCATCGTGCTCGCAGCGATCTACGTCCTGTGGATGTACCAGCGGATCTTCACCGGGCCCGGCTTCGGCCTGCGGGCGGCGGGTCCCGACCGGGGCGACTCCGAGACCGACGCCCACGACGTACCCCTCAGCGGGACCGGCACGACGGCCACCGCGACCGCTACGGCGAGCAAGGCCGAGGTCGAGACGGTCCCCGACGCCACCGGACGTGAGGTCCTGGCCGTGGCCCCGCTGATGGTCGCGCTGGTGGTCTTCGGGTTCTTCCCCCAACCCCTCCTCGACGTCAGCAACCCCTACGCCGAGCACCTCCTGCAGACCCAGGTGGGCGTGCAGGACGACCCACCGACGGTCCCTGCCGCCGAGACCGAGACCGAGAGCGGCGAGTGAGCTGACCATGGACTACATCAAGCCCACCATCGAGTACGCCGAGCTCTCCCCGCTCTTCATCGTCTTCGGGGTCGCCGTGATCGGCGTCGTGGTCGAGGCGTTCGTCGCCCGTGCACACCGTCACGTCGTCCAGGTCTCCCTGGCCGCCGCCGGCGTCATCGGTGCCTTCGTCGCCACGGTCCTCGTCGGGCTCGACCTCAGCGAGGTCGGGGCCGGCCGGGGCCTGGTCGGGGCCGAGGGGTCCGTCGTCGTCGACGGACCGGCCGTCTACCTGTGGGGCCTCATCCTGGTCTTCGCCCTGGCCGGGGTCGCGCTCTTCTCCGAGCGCAAGCTCGACGCCGGCGTCCCGGTCTTCGCCGGGCAGGCTGCCGCGCTCCCGGGCAGCGAGGGCGAGCGCGAGGCCTCCAACGCCGGCCTGGCCCACACCGAGGTCTACCCGCTGGTCATGTTCGCCGTCGGCGGGATGATGCTCTTCCCCGCCTCGGGCGATCTGCTGACGATGTTCATCGCCCTCGAGGTCCTCTCCCTGCCGCTCTACCTGCTCTGCGGCCTGGCCCGTCGCCGTCGCCTGCTCAGCCAGGAGGCCGCGCTCAAGTACTTCCTGCTCGGAGCGTTCTCCTCCGGGTTCTTCCTCTACGGCGTCGCGCTGGTCTACGGCTACGCCGGCTCGATGAGCTTCGACGCGATCCACACCGCGGTCGTCAACGGCTCCGACAACCGGACGCTGCTGCTCCTCGGCATCGCGATGCTCTCGGTCGGTCTGCTGTTCAAGGTCGGCGCAGTGCCCTTCCAGGCCTGGACGCCCGACGTCTACCAGGGTGCCCCCACCGCAGTCACGGCGTTCATGTCGGCGGCCACCAAGATCGCCGCCTTCGGCGCGATCCTTCGGCTCTACTACGTCGCCTTCGGTGCCGACCGCTGGGACTGGCAGCCGATGATGTGGGTCGTCGCGATCCTCACCATGCTCGTGGGTGCGGTGCTCGCGTGCGTGCAGAGCGACGTCAAGCGAATGCTCGCCTACTCCTCGGTGGCCCACACCGGCTTCCTGCTCACCGGTGTGCTCGGCGTGCAGGCCGCCAGCGAGCTGGCCGACGGACAGGTCACCTCGCTCCAGGCCGTGCTCTTCTACCTCACGACCTACGGCTTCGCGACCGTCGGCGCGTTCGCCGTCGTGACCCTGGTCCGCGACGCCAACGGTGAGGCGCCGTCGTTCGCCCGGTGGACCGGGCTCGGCAAGCGCTCGCCGGTCGTCGCAGGCGTGTTCGCGTTCTTCCTGCTGTCGATGGCCGGCATCCCGCTGACCTCCGGCTTCATCGGCAAGTGGGCCGTGTTCACCGTCGCCATGTCAGCCGGCGCCTGGCCCGTCGTGCTCGTCGCGATCGCGTCGAGCATCATCGCGGTCTACTTCTACGTCCGCTACATCCGGCTCATGTTCTTCACCGTCCCCGAGCCCGACCAGGTCGTGGCCACGGTGACCACGCCGTCGCCGATGACCAGCGTGACGATCGCGATCTGTGCGGTCGCGACCCTCGTGCTGGGCGTCGTCCCCGGGCCGGTGCTCGACCTGGCGGCCCAGGTGGGAGACTTCATCAGGTGACCAGCGACCTGGCCCTGCCGATCGACGACGACGAGCTCGCCGGCCGGCTGAGCCGGCGGATGGCCGAGGTCGAGACCGCGCTCCTCGAGCACTCCGCCAGCCCGTCTCCCTACGTGACGCAGGCGGCACGGCACCTGTTCTCAGCGGGTGGCAAGCGCTTCCGGCCGTTGCTGGTGCTGCTCGCCGCCGAGGCGGGCACCGACCCGGACTGCGACGACGTCCTGACCGCGGCCTGCGTCGTCGAGATCACCCACGTGGGCTCGCTCTACCACGACGACGTGATGGACGAGGCCGCCCTGCGCCGAGGGGCCGACTCGGCCAACTCGCGCTGGGACAACCACGTCGCGATCCTCACGGGTGACTGGCTCTTCGCCAAGTCCTCCGAGCTCACCGCGCGGCTCGGGGCCGAGGCCGTCGCCATCCAGGCCGCGACCTTCACCCGCCTCGTCGAGGGCCAGATCCTCGAGGGTGTCGAGCCGACCGGCGACCCCCTGCAGCACTACCTCGACGTCGTGGCCGGCAAGACCGGCTCGCTCATCGCCACCTCCGCGCGCTACGGCGCGCGCTTCAGCGGCGCGGGCCCCGAGATCGAGGAGGCCCTCACCGCCTACGGCGAGATCGTCGGCTCGGCCTTCCAGCTCTCCGACGACATCCTCGACGTCGCCTCCGACTCCGAGGAGTCCGGCAAGACCCCCGGCACCGACCTGCGCGAGGGCGTTCCGACCCTCCCGGTGCTGATGGCCTTGGCCTCCACCGACCCTGCCGACGCCCGCCTCCACGAGCTGCTGCGCGCCGACCTCAGCGACGACGCCCTGCACGCCGAGGCCCTCGGCCTGCTCCGCAAGCACTCCGCCCTCGAGGAAGCCCGCGCCTACGTCGTCGCCCGCGCCCAGGAGGCCAAGGCCCTCCTCGACGTCCTGCCCCACGGCCCGGTCCGCAAGGCCCTCGAGGACTTCGCCGACGTCGTGGCGGTCCGCAGCTCCTGACCTCTCGGTCCTCTCGGGTCGGTTGTCGGGTTGGTCTTGCGCGCCTGCGGCGCGGGGGAGCCGCCTGCGGCGGCGGGGGGGTGTGGGGGCTGCGCGCGGGGGGTGTCGGTGGGGTGGCCCGGGTCGTGCGGGCTCGGGGTCCCGGGCGGGGGCGGCGCGTCGCTCGGACGGCCTGGCCTGTGATG
>CALRVO020000149.1:0-8379 GCA_943371595.1 Sphingomonas paucimobilis | reverse complement strand
TCAGCGGGTCCTACCTCCTGGGACCCGGCTTCACCGTCGGCACCGGCACCCTCGTCGCGCCCAGCGGCGTCGTCCTGGGCGCGCTCCCGGCCTTCCCGGTGCTCGCAGCGCTGCCCGACGACGGTCCGGTCCCCGGCTGGACCGGGTGGCTCGTGCTGGTCGCACCGCTGGTCGCGTTCGTCGCGGCGGCGTGGTCGCAGTGGACCTGGCCGACCGCCTACTACGTCGAGGGTGCGGTGCGCGGCGCCGCCGGGGGCATCACCGCCGGCGTGGTGTTCGGGGTCGCGGCCTCCCTTGCCGGGGGTGCCGTCGGACCTGGCCGGATGCGCGACGTCGCGCCCTACGCCTTCGACGCCCTGCTGCACGCCGTCACCTACTTCGGGGTCGGTGGGCTGCTCGGCGGGCTGGCCGTCACCTGGTGGCAGCGGCGGACCATGCCGGTCGAGGTCACGCTCGAGCAGTAGTCTCCGGGGCGTGTCTGCGCGCCTGGTCGTCCTGGTCTCCGGCAGTGGCACCAACCTGCAGGCCCTGCTCGACGCCTGCGCCGACCCGGCGTACGGCGCCGAGGTGGTCGCCGTCGGGGCGGACCGTCCCGGCGTCGAGGCCCTCACGCGCGCCGAGCGGGCCGGGGTCGCGACGTTCGTGCTCGGCGTGAAGGACTTCACGACGCGTGCCGACTGGGACGCCGCCCTCGCCCGGGAGGTCGCCGCGCACGAGCCGGACCTCGTCGTGCTCGCCGGCTTCATGAAGCTCGTCGGGGAGGCGTTCCTGGCCGGCCACGGCGGTCGGGTCGTCAACACCCACCCCGCCCTGTCCCCGGCGTTCCCCGGCATGCAGGGGCCGGCCGACGCCTTGGCCTACGGCGTCAAGGTGACCGGCTGCACGCTGTTCGTCGTCGACGCCGGTGTCGACACGGGCGCGATCGTGGCGCAGTCGGTGGTGCCGGTCGAGGACGACGACACCGTCGAGTCGCTGCACGACCGGATCAAGGTCGCCGAGCGCGCGATGCTCGTCGAGGCGGTCGGTCGGATGGCCCGCGAGGGCTTCACCCTCGACGGGCGCCGGGTCCGCCTGGGCCGATAGGCTGCCGGCACCCGACACGACTGGCGCAGGTGGGTGACCACCAGGGAGTGACACGGTCGACCATCGCCCGCCTGGGTGGCCGACGTACGACTCACAGGAGCAGCACATGCCCGACCAGATCCCCATCAAGCGCGCCCTCGTCTCGGTCTACGACAAGACCGGGCTCGACGACCTCGTCCGCGGCCTGCACGACGCCGGCGTCGCCCTCGTCTCGACCGGCGGCTCGGCCGCGCTCATCGAGGGTCTCGGCCTGCCCGTCACCAAGGTCGAGGACCTCACCGGCTTCCCCGAGTGCCTCGACGGGCGGGTCAAGACCCTGCACCCGCGCGTGCACGCCGGCATCCTCGCCGACCGCCGGCTCGACTCCCACGTGCAGCAGCTCGCCGACCTCGGTGTCGAGCCGTTCGACCTCGTGGTCAGCAACCTCTACCCCTTCCTGCAGACCGTGGCGTCGGGCGCGTCGCCCGACGAGTGCGTCGAGCAGATCGACATCGGCGGCCCCTCGATGGTGCGCGCCGCGGCGAAGAACCACCCGTCGGTCGCGATCGTCACCTCGCCCGCGGCCTACGACGAGGTGCTGGCGGCCGTGGCCGCCGGCGGCTTCACCCTGGCCCAGCGCCAGCGGCTGGCCGCCGAGGCGTTCGTCCACACCGCGTCGTACGACGTCGCGGTGGCCTCGTGGATGGGCAACGTCCTCACCGACACCTCCGAGGGCACGGGCTTCCCGGCGTGGGCCGGGGCGACCTGGACCAAGTCCTCGACGCTGCGCTACGGCGAGAACCCCCACCAGCCGGCCGCCCTCTACCTCGACGGCGTCAACACCGGTCTCGCGCAGGCCGAGCAGCTGCACGGCAAGGAGATGTCCTACAACAACTACCTCGACACCGACGCGGCCCGTCGGGCGGCCTACGACTTCGACGAGCCGGCCGTCGCGATCATCAAGCACGCCAACCCGTGCGGCATCGCCGTCGGTGCCGACGTGGCCCAGGCCCACCGCCGCGCCCACGAGTGCGACCCGGTGTCCGCCTTCGGCGGCGTCATCGCCAGCAACCGGCCGGTGAGCGTGGCCATGGCCGAGCAGGTCGCCGAGGTCTTCACCGAGGTGATCGTGGCGCCGGCCTACGACGAGGGCGCGGTCGAGGTGCTGGCCCGCAAGAAGAACATCCGGGTCCTGGTCTGCGAGCCGCTCGAGCGCGGGGGAGTCGAGACCCGGCCGGTCTCGGGTGGCCTGCTGATGCAGCACCGTGACGCCTTCCAGGCCCCCGGCGACGACCCGACGACCTGGACCCTCGCCACCGGCACGCCCGCCTCGCCCGAGGTCCTCGCCGACCTCGCCTTCGCCTGGCGCGCGGTCCGCGCCGCCAAGTCCAACGCGATCCTGCTCGCCAAGGACGGCGCCTCCGTCGGCGTCGGCATGGGTCAGGTCAACCGCGTCGACTCCTGCAAGCTCGCCGTCACCCGGGCCGGCGACCGCGCGGCCGGTTCCGTGGCCGCCTCCGACGCCTTCTTCCCCTTCGAGGACGGCCCGCAGATCCTCATCGACGCCGGCGTCGCCGCCATCGTGCAGCCCGGCGGCTCGGTGCGCGACGAGCTCACCGTCAAGGCCGCCGAGGCCGCCGGCGTCACGATGTACTTCACCGGCACCCGCCACTTCGCTCACTGAGCGAGCAGCGGGTCCGCGAGGAACGAGCGGACCTGCGTCGCGAGCGAAGGTCGAGCAAGCGACACGACTGAGGCACGAAGTCGTACGAGCGCGCCGAGACCCCCGCAGGTGCACGGCAACTCGATCCTGACCTGCGGGGGTCTCGAGGCTCGGCCGCGGGCGGCCTCGCACCTCGACCGCCGTGGCGCGGCCTGGTGAAAAACGGTGGACGGGGCTTGAGAGGATCCGCGGGTGAGGGTGCTGACTCGGGTGCTGCCGAAGACCAAGCTCGAACGTGACCTGGCGCTGCAGTGCGTGCTGTCGGCGTTCGCGACGGGGTCGTTCCTGACTGGGACAGCGGTGTTCTTCACGCAGGTCGTGGGGCTCAGCGGCGCGAAGGTCGGGCTCGGGATGTCGGTCGCGGCCGGGGTGAGCCTGCTGCTGGCGATCCCGCTGGGCCGGCTCACCGACGTCGTCGGGGCCAAGCAGTTGTGGGTGGTGGCGTCGCTGCTGGAGGCCGGTCTCTACCTGCTGTGGCCGCTGATCGGGTCGTTCGCCACCTTCGTGGCCATGCTGGCGGTGCTGGCCTGCGTCGAGACGGCAGCGCGCTCGGCGCGCGAGGTCTACCGCATCTCGGTCTTCCCGCGGGAGACGCGGGTGCGGGCGATGGCCTACATGCGCGCCGCCCGCAACGTGGGCTACACCCTCGGCGCGGGTGCCGGCGGCATCGCGCTGGGCATCGGCAGCCGCGAGGCGATCATCGCCGTCCCCCTGCTGACCGGTGCCCTGCTCGTCCTCAACGCGGTGATGGTCTCGTTCCTGCCGCCCGTCGCGAGGCCGGTGAAGGCGCAGGGCGACCTCGCGCTGGCCGGGCCCGCGGCGCTGCGCAACCGCGGCTTCGTGGTGCTGTCGCTGTGCAACGGGGCGCTGCAGTCCAACCAGGTGCTCCTCAACGTCGTGGTGCCGCTGTGGCTGGTCGAGCGGACCGACGCCCCGCACCAGCTGCTGGCGTGGTTGTTCGGCACCAACACGGTGCTCGCGGTGCTGCTGCAGGTCCGCGCCTCGCGCGGCTCCGACACCGTCACCGGTGCGCTGCGGGCCGTGCGCTGGTCGGGCTGGGCCTTCGTGCTGTCCTGCCTGGTCATGAGCATCACCCACGAGACGGTCGGGTGGGTCTCGATCGTGCTCATCTGGGCCGGCCACGTCACCATCACCGGCGCCGAGCTCTGGCAGTCGGCGGCCGGCTGGGGCCTGGTCGCCGAGCTGTCCGACCACCGCCGGCTCGGCGACTACCAGGGGGTGTGGGGGATGGGCGGCCAGGTCGAGTCGATCATCTTCCCCGCGCTCTTCACGTTCCTCGCCCTCGAGTGGGGCGCGCCGGGGTGGGCCGTGATCGCGGTGATCGCGGTGCTGGCAGCCGTCGTCGCCCACCCGGCGGCGCGGGCCGCCCAACGGCACCTGGTCGAGGTCGGGGCGCCGGTCGGGGTCTGACTGCCCCGATCCCTACACTGAGGCCCGTGACAGCGCAGAAGCTCGACGGCACCGCCACCCTCAAGACCATCAAGGCCGAGCTCACCGAGCGCGTGGCGCGGCTGCGCGAGCGGGGCGTCGTGCCCGGCCTCGGGACGGTCCTGGTGGGCGACGACCCGGGCTCGCACTGGTACGTCGGCGCCAAGCACAAGGACTGCGCCGAGATCGGCATCGAGTCGATCCGCGTCGACCTGCCGGCGACCGCCACCCAGGCCGAGGTCGAGGCCGAGATCGACCGCCTCAACGCCGACCCGTCGTGCACCGGGTTCCTGGTGCAGCAGCCGACCGGGCTCGACGAGTTCCGGCTGCTGTCGCGCGTCGACCCCGACAAGGACGTCGACGGCCTGCACCCCGTCAACCTCGGCAAGCTCGTGCTGGGCGAGGCCGGCCCGCTGCCGTGCACCCCCATCGGCTGCATCGAGCTGCTGCGCCGCCACGGCGTCGAGCTGCGGGGCGCCGACGTCGTCGTCGTCGGTCGCGGGCTCACCGTCGGCCGGCCGCTGGGGCTGCTGCTGACCCGCCGCTCCGAGAACGCCACCACCACCCTGTGCCACACCGGGACCCGTGACCTCGCCGCCCACGTCCGTCGGGCCGACGTCGTCATCGCCGCTGCCGGGGTGCCCGGCCTGATCACTGCCGACATGGTCAAGCCCGGCGCCGCGCTCCTGGACGTCGGGGTCTCGCGGGTCGACGGCAAGATCGCCGGCGACCTCGCCGACGACGTGTGGGACGTCGCGGGCTGGGTCTCGCCCAACCCCGGCGGGGTCGGCCCGATGACCCGCGCGATGCTGCTGTCCAACATCGTGACCCGCGCCGAGCTGGTCCTCGAGAACAGCTCCGCGTCCTGATCCCGGTGGACGACCACGTCGGCCCGCCCGAGCCGGGCGACCCGCCCGAGCCGGGCGAGGCGCTCGACCCGGAGGGCGACGACGGTGACCCGCCGGTCGAGGCCGAGACCGGTGACGTCGAGCACGAGCCGCGCCGCTACCCCTCCACGATCGGGGGTGCGTTCTACCTCGCGGTCCTGGTCGCTGCGGTGACGGCGCTCGCCGTCACCTACAGCGGCGACTGGCGCGGCGGTGTCCGGGTCCTGGCCGGGTGCCTGGGCGCAGCCGGCCTGATGCGGCTGGTGCTGCCCCAGCGCGACGCCGGCATGCTCGCCGTGCGCCACCGTGTCGTCGACGTGCTGATGCTGGCCACCGTGGCCGGGGTGCTGTGGTGGCTCGCGGGGTCGATCCCCGACCAACCGGTGTCCTAGGCACGCCCTGGGCGAACCGTTTCGGGGACGTGCAGGAGGGACAGACCCTGAGGCATGAGCTCCCCCCTCGCCACCGGCCGCGCCCGGGCGCTCCTCGCGGTCCTCGTGGTCGCCGCGCTCGGCACCGCGCTCGTCCTCCTGGTCCGTGGCGACGACGGCGCAGCCGGGGAGGCGCCGACCGGTCCGCAGGCGAGCCAGGCCACCGACCAGGCCACCCTCCCGGTCGCCTGGTCCACCGACCTCGCGCCACTGGGGCCCGAGCCGTTGCTGCGGCGTACCGACGACGTGATCGCCTTCGTGGGCTCCGCCTCGGTCGTCGGCCTGGACCGCGCCAGCGGGAAGGAGCTCTGGACGATGCCGATCGCCCGGCGTTGCGCCGCCTCCGAGACCACCGGCGACGGTCTGGTCGTCGTCGTCTCGGGGACGTCGTGCTCGCTCGTGCGCGCGGTCGACCTCGCCACCGGCGCCGTCCGGTGGTCGGCGAAGAACCGGGCGGGGGTCGCCGACGACCCGGTCGTCGGCGTCAGCGAGCTCACGGCGACGGTGCTGGGGGAGTGCGGGCGAACCGAGCGCCTCAGGCTCGCGGACGGTGCCCGGCTGGACCGCGCAAGCCCACGGCCGTTGCGGTGCGACAGCCAGGCCGACACCGACGGGCGGACGATCGTGGTGCGCGGGCGTCCCGCCGCCGGAGGGGGACGCCTCACGATCCGCGACGCCGACTCCGGGAGCGTGCTGTTCCAGCGGCCGGGCGGCTACGCGACCGAGCTCGACGTGGTGTCGTCGGACCCGCTGGTGCTGACCACCGGCCTCGGCGCCGACGTCGCCACCCGGCAGTACGACGCCTCGACCGGTCGCCCCGGACGGGTGCTCGTGCGCGGGGGCCATGCCGTGCGGTTCCTCGACACGGTCGACGGTGTCGCGCTCGGCCTGACCCAGGCCGAGGACCTCGCCACCGTGGTCCGCGCCTACGACGTGCGCGCCGGGTCACCGACCTGGGCCCGACAGCTCGACGAGCGCAGCAGGGTGGTCGGCGCCGACCCCGCGGGCGTGCTCGTCACCAGCTACGTCGAGGAGGAGGGCGACGACGGCCGCAGCCGTCGTACGGACCTGGTCCGGCTCGACCGTGCCGACGGCGCGGAGCACCTGCTCGGGTCACTGCCGACGCCGGACGGCTTCCTCGGCACCATGTGGCAGGACGGCGACTTCCTCGGCCTGGTGGGGCAGGACGGCGTGCTGAGCGCAGTCGAGGTCCCGGCCGAGGGCACGCCGGTCCAGGTCCCCGAGGACCTCGAGGACAGCGCCCTCACCCCGACCGAGGTGCTGGACGCGTGCAGCGCCATCCGGCCGCGGACGCTGCGGATCCTCGGGTTCCGGCGCGTGGACCCGACGCCCTACGACTGCACGTGGGACGACTACCTGTCGGACAGCCGGGCTCGGATCGAGGTGCAGGTCCACGCGGGCGTCGCCTCGAGCTACCGGACGGCCGAGGAGGAGGCGGCGGACTGGCTCGACTTCGAAGGCAGGTTTTTCGAGGACACGCCGTTCGCGCCGACCTTCGTCACGCCGCCCGCGGCGACGGTCGTACCCGGGTGGGCCGACGAGGCCCGGGTCTCGCAGGCGTTCGCGCCCACGGGGACCGACTCGTTCACCGGCGTCGTGGTCCGCGTCGACAACGTCGTCGTGATGGTGCAGGCCGACACCGAGGCCGACCGCGACAACCGCGGGATCGCCGGCTACGAGATGCAGCGCGCCGTGCGCGACGCGGCCCTCGAGGTGCTCGCCGGTGTCGGCGTCGACGCCCCGCTGCCCGCGAGCAGGACACGACCCGGCCCGGTGACCTCGCTGCCCGACGTGTGCTCGGCGCTGGCGGCTGAGGCCGCGTCCTTGACGAGCGGTGTGGCGCCCCAGCAGCCCGGCGCCGTGATCGATCCCGAGAGCCGCGTCGGCGGCTGCCGGTGGGGCGACTCGCTGAGCGTGCGGGCCTACGCCGTGGCGCCGAGCCTGCTCGACGCGACCTCGGGCGTCGACCTGGCGACGGCCGCGTTGGCCGACGTGTGCACCATCGGCACTCCCACCCGGGGCATCGGCGACCAGGGTTGCCGCTCGACGTACGGCAACGGCGGCGGCGAGTCACGCTCGACCACCGTCACCGTGCGCAGCGGCAACCTGCTGGTCGAGGTGGGCTACGCGCTGGGTGGTCGACCGACCAGGGACCAGGTGGTGTCGGGCGCCGAGACGATGGCGCGGTCCGCGGTCGCGGCCCTGCGCTGATCCCGGGGCCGAAAAAGGCCGGTGCCCCGGACCAGCGGTCCGGGGCACCAGCAGTGGATCAGGCTCAGATGAGACCGAGCTCGGTGACCGCGGCCCGCTCGTCGGCGAGCTCGGCGGTCGAGGCGTCGATGCGGGTGCGCGAGAAGTCGTCGATCTCGAGGCCCTGGACGATCTCCCAGTCGCCGCCCTTGGTGGTGACGGGGAACGACGACACGAGGCCCTCGGGGACGCCGTAGGAGCCGTCGGAGACGACGGCCATCGAGACCCAGTCGCCCTCGGCGGAGCCGAAGAGCCAGTCGCGGGCGGCGTCGACGGTCGCCGAGGCGGCCGAGGCGGCCGAGGACGAGCCACGGGCCTCGATGATCGCGGCGCCGCGCTTGGCGACGGTCGGGATGAAGGTGTTCTCGAGCCAGTCCTGGTCGCCCACGGTCTCGGCGGCGTTCTTGCCGGCGACCTCGGCGTGGAAGAGGTCGGGGTACTGGGTGGCGGAGTGGTTGCCCCAGATCGTCATCTTGGTGATGTCGGTGACCGGGGCACCGGTCTTGGCCGCGAGCTGCGAGATCGCGCGGTTGTGGTCGAGGCGGGTCAGCGCCGA
>CALRVO020000148.1:0-8418 GCA_943371595.1 Sphingomonas paucimobilis | reverse complement strand
GCTCGGCACGCTGCGCGGCGACGGCCTTGATGAGGAACTCCCGGGTGTGGGCGGCCGCGCCGAAGACCCCGACGCCGCCCTGGCTGAGGTCGAAGCGCGCCACGCCGAGCTCGTAGAACCGGGCGCGGTCCTCGACCGGGAGGCCGAGCAGCTCGCAGATGACCTGGAACGGCACCGGGAAGGCGAACTCCTGGACGAGGTCGACCTCGGGACCGGCGGCCTCCATCGCGTCGAGGCGCGCGTGCACGACGCGCTCGATCTCGGGCTCGAGGCGCGCGAGCCGGCGCATCGTGAACTCCGGCGTCAGGTAGCGGCGCAGCGCGGTGTGCAGCGGCGGGTCGGTCATCCCGAGACCGCCGATCTGCTCCTCGTCGCTGCGCCCCTCCTGCGAGACGAACTGCCCGATGTCGTTGGAGTACGACGCCCCGTCGGCCAGGGCGGCCCGCGCCTCGGCGTACCCGCTGACCAGCCAGATGTTCTTGCCGAACATCGTCGCGAGCCTGGTGACCGGCTCGGCGGCCCGGACGGTGGCCATCTCGGGCAGCGGGTCGAGGCCGTCGCGCTTGAGCGGCATGGTCACCGAGTCGGGCAGGAACCGCAGCTTGCGCAGGTCGATCCCGTCCTTCATGGAGCGCTCGAGGAGCCACTTCCCCACGCGCTGCTTGACCCCGCCCACCCACTGCATGGGTGTATTGGACCAGACGGGCCGCCGTGGTGGACCGTGATGTGCCCCGCGTCTCCCCCTGATCTTGCCCGGGACCGGACCCGGACCAGACCAGGGGCGCCCCGGGTCAGGGCGCGACGTTGGCCGGGACGCTCCGGTTGGCGGTGCGGTTCTCGGCGTCGACCATCCAGGCCAGCTGCTCGATGCGCTCGATGATCGTGTGGAGCAGGTCGGCGGTGGTGGGGTCCTCGGCGTCGACCTCGTCGTGGATGCGACGGGCGGTCGCCGAGACGCCGTACATCGCGCCGACGATGAGGTCGACGGTCTCGGCGGTGTCGACCTCGGTCGCGGGGAACGCCGGCAGGCTCGACTGGTGGGCGACCGTGGCCGCGCGCGCGTCAGGGGTGACGTAGAGCGCGCGCATCCGCTCGGCCACGTCGTCGCCGAAGGCGCGGGCGGCGTCGACGATCTCGTCGAGCTGCAGGTGCAGGTCGCGGAAGTTCTTGCCCACGACGTTCCAGTGGGCCTGCTTGCCCTGGAGGTGGAGGTCGGTGAGGTCGACGAGCAGCGCCTGCAGGTGGGCGGCGAGCTGCTCGGAGGCACGGAACGCGGGGTGGGCGCTGTGCACGGTCTGGTGGCGGTCGATCGTCTCGGTCATGGGTCAGACCCTGGCACCTTTTCTTGAATGATTCCAGAAAGGGAAGGCTCGCCTCAGCCGAGCTGGGCGAGCTCGAGCGGCACCGAGGAGCGGGCGCCGAGGTCGGGCAGCGAGGGCGGCGCGCCGTCGCGCACAAGCAGGTCGCCGATGGCGGCGATCATGGCGCCGTTGTCGGTGCACAGGCGCATCGGCGGCACCCGCAGCTCGAGGCCGGCCGCGGCGCAGCGCTCCTCGGCCAGCGACCGCACGCGGGAGTTGGCGGCCACGCCGCCGACGATCACCAGGGTGTCGACGCCCTCCTGCTGGCAGGCGCGCACGGCCTTGGTGACCACGGTGTCGGCCACGCACTCCTGGAAGGAGGCCGCGACGTCGGCGGTGCTGATGGCGGGGTCCTGCGGGCCGGCGACGTAGCGTGCGACGGCGCTCTTGAGGCCGGAGAACGAGAAGCCGAGCGCCGGGTCGCGCGGGCCCATGAGCGGGCGGGTGAAACGGATCGCCGTCGGGTCGCCCTCCCGGGCCACGCGGTCGATCGACGGCCCGCCCGGGTAGGGCAGGCCGAGCAGCCGCGCGACCTTGTCGAAGGCCTCGCCCGCCGCGTCGTCGAGGGTGTCGGACAGGTGCACGATCGGCGTACGGACCAGGTCGTCGACCCGCAGCAGGCTGGTGTGGCCGCCACTGACGATGAGCACGATCGAACGCTCCGGCAGCGGCCCGTGCACCAGGGTGTCGGCGGCGGCGTGCCCGGCCAGGTGGTGCACGCCGTAGAGCGGTACGCCGAGCGCGAGGGCGGTCGCCTTGGCCGCGGCGACCCCGACGTGGAGCGCGGTGGCCAGGCCGGGCCCCGCGGTGACGGCGACCGCGCCGACCTCGTGCCACGCGAGGCCGGCGTCCTCGAGCGCGGCGCGCATCGTGGGCACCATCGCCTGCACGTGGGCCCGGGCGGCGATCTCGGGGACCACGCCGCCGAAGCGCACGTGCTCGTCGATGCTCGAGGCGAGAGCGTCACCGAGCAGGACGCCGTCCTTGACGAAGCCGACCCCGGTCTCGTCGCAGGAGGTCTCGATGCCCATCACGATCGTCACGGCACAGATCCTGACAGCACCACGGCGAACAGCCGCCGACACCTGGCGGTCATCGCCTCGGGCGTGACCTCCGGGTGGTCGAGCCACCAGCCGACCAGGGTGCGGAAGGTGTTCTCCCAGACCGCGCGCAGGGCCGAGAGGTCGTCGGGGTCGGCGTTGCCGGTGAGCGCGAGCAGGTCGCCGACGCCGTCGGAGCCCAGGACGACCAGACGCTCCTCGTGCTCGGCCAGCACCTCGGCGACCTCGCCCTCGCGGGGCGCGGTCGCGTCGAAGACCAGGCGCCACAGCCACGGCCGGTCGGCCAGCACCCGGAACATCCCGTCGAGGGTGACGACCGCCCGCTCGAGGCCGACGGCCCCCAGCGACGCGGTCCGCTCGATCTCCTCGACGAGCACGGCGGCCGCGGCGCGCAGCGCGACGACGTAGAGCCCGTCCTTGGAGCCGAAGTACTGGTAGATCAGCGGCTTGCTGATGCCGGCGGCCGCAGCGACGTCGGCGACCGACGTGGCGGCGTACCCGTGCTCGCCGAAGGCGCGGCAGGCCGCCTCGACGATCTGGGCCTCGCGCTCGGCGCGGGCCACCCCCTTGGTCCCGGCTGCCACACCGACACCCTAGCGGCCGAACTGAACGCGTGGTAACTTACCGCCGAGTCATATAGCCACCGCTGCGAACGTGAGGACCCCGATGCACGAGCTGCTCGACCCGATGGGCAACCCGGTCACCTACGCGATCCCGTTCTTCGTGCTCACGATCCTGGTCGAGCTCGCGGCGCTGAGGTGGCTCGACCACGACGACGACCTGACCGGCTACGACGCGCGCGACGCCCGCACGAGCATCTCGATGGGCGCGGTCTCGCTGTTCTTCACCCTGGCGTTCAAGGTCGGGTCGTTCCTGGTCTACAGCGTGGTGTTCGTGCACCTCGCGCTGTGGGAGCTGCCGACCGACACCTGGTGGTACTGGGTGGTGCTCATCGTGGCCACCGACCTGGCCTTCTACCTCACCCACCGCTTCGTGCACCGCGTCAACGTCGGCTGGGCCGCCCACCAGGCCCACCACTCCAGCGAGCACATGAACTTCGGGACCGCGCTGCGGCAGAAGTGGAACCCGTGGTTCGAGTTCTTCTTCTGGCTCCCGCTGCCCTTCCTCGGCTTCGCACCCTGGACGATCTACGTCGCGTTCGGCTTCAACCTCGTCTACCAGTTCTTCACCCACACCGAGCTGATCGGCAAGCTCCCCCGACCCGTCGAGCTCGTCATGAACACCCCCTCGCACCACCGTGTCCACCACGGCTCCGACCCGGAGTACCTCGACAAGAACTACGCCGGCATCTTCATCGTCTGGGACCGCCTGTTCGGCACGTTCGTGGAGGAGAAGCAGCGCCCCACCTACGGCCTCACCAAGCCGGTCGACAGCTACAACCTGCTCACCCTGCAGTACGGCGACTACGCGCAGATCGTGCGCAACGTCCGGGCCGCGGCGACCTGGCGCGACCGGCTCGGCTACCTGTTCGGGCCGCCCGGCTGGGCACCGACGGCGACGGCCCCGGCCGACCCCGACCTGGCGCCGATCCGACCGGCACCGGCGGGCTGAGGAACCGGCCGCCGACTGTTCTGCTCGTCGTCGACCACAGGTCGCCAGGGGCTGGTGGGCTGGCTCCATGCGCCGTCTCGGAACGTCCCTCGCCGCCCTCGCCCTCCTCACCACGTCCGCCGCCACGACCGCGGCCCTGAGCGCCGGCCCCGCCGTCGCCGGACGTCACGACCACCCGCACGGTCCGGGCCCCCGGGCGACCGAGCCGTCCCTCGCCGCGCGCGCGGTGCTGCCGGCCGACACGTTCGTGCCCGGCAGCGAGCCCTCGGGCTACTTCACCGGCAACCCGGCCGCCCCGTTCCCGGGTCAGCCCGTGCAGGGCTTCTCCGGGGTGCACCGGCTGCCCGGCGGCGACTACCTGGTGATGAGCGACAACGGGTTCGGCACCAAGACCAACAGCCAGGACTTCCAGCTGCGCGTGCACCGGATCCACCCCGACACCCGCACCGGCTCGATCCGGGTCCGCGGCGGCTTCACTCTCTCCGACCCGCGGCGACTGGTCCCCTTCACCACCTGGCGCGACGGCGGCTGCCAGGCCGCGGCCGCCCAGGCCTCGCTGCCGGCCGGCTACTCCTGCCCGCCGCGCGACCGCCTGCTGACCGGCTGGGACCTCGACATCGAGTCGATGCAGGTCGCGCCCGACGGCACCCTCTGGTTCGGCGAGGAGTTCGGCCCCTTCCTGCTGCACACCGACGCCCGCGGCCGGCTCCTCGAGGCGCCGCTGCCCACCCCCGGCGTGACGTCCCCCTCCAACCCGACCCTCGCCCCCGGCGAGCAGCCCAACCTCGCGAACAGCAAGGGCTTCGAGGGCCTGGCCATCTCACCGGCCGGCGACCGTCTGCACGCGATGCTCGAAGGGCCCGTCGCCGGTGACCCCGCCACCGACCTGCGCGTCTACGACGTCCGCCTCGGTGACCGCCACCGTCCGACGCGCTTCACCGGCGACTACGACGTCTACCGGCTGGAGTCGCCGACCAACGCCATCGGCGACCACATCGCCGTCAACCGCCACCAGTTCCTCACCATCGAGCGCGACAACGGCAGCGGCCCCACCGCGGTCTTCAAGCGGATCTACCTCGTCGACGACCGCGACCACGACCACGACGGCCGCCTCGACAAGACCCTGCTCGTCGACCTGATGGACCTCGCCGACCCCGACGACGTCGGCGGCCTCGGCGACCCCTTCACCTTCCCCTACGTCACGATCGAGGACGTCGAGCTCATCGACGACGACACCATCGCGGTGCTCAACGACAACAACTACCCCGGCACCGGCGGTCGGGGCGCCGGCGTCGAGGACGTCAACGAGTACCTCGAGATCGACCTGCCGCGGCCGCTGAGGGTCGACCGCCGCCTGCTCGCGCGGGGCTGAGGACGGGGTGGTGGCGCGGTTCACCACACCGCTGGCAGAGTCGGGCGCATGATCCTGATCGTCGTGAAGTGGAAGGTGAAGCCCGAGCACGCCGACGCGTGGCCCGAGCTCACGAGGGCGTTCACCGAGGCCACCCGGGCCGAGCCGGGCAACCGGTTCTTCGAGTGGTCGCGCAGCGTCGAGACGCCGAACGAGTACGTCCTGATCGAGGCCTTCGACGACGACGCGGCCGGCGCCCACGTGCAGAGCGACCACTTCAAGCAGGCCCAAGCCGAGCTGCCGCAGTACGTCCTGGAGACCCCCGACATCCGCAACTGGCAGGACCAGCCCGACGCCTGGGACAAGCTGGGCGAGTTCGAGGTCTCCTAGCCCGTCCTAGCCCTCAGGGGTGGTCGGGCCCGGCGTACGCTCGGCGCCATGCGCGCCATCTGGAACGACACCGTCATCGCCGAGTCCGACGACACCGTGGTCGTCGAGGGCAACCACTACTTCCCGGTCTCGTCGGTCGACGCCTCCGTGCTGCGGCCGTCGTCGACGACGACGCACTGCCCGTGGAAGGGCGACGCGTCCTACTACTCCCTCGAGGTCGACGGCCAGACCAACGCCGACGCGGCGTGGTTCTACCCCGACCCCAAGCCTGCGGCGTCCGAGATCACCGAGCGGGTCGCGTTCTGGAAGGGCGTCAAGGTCGTCGACTGACGACCCGCCGACCTGACCGACCGGCCCGGCTCAGAACCGTCGGTCGTCGAGCGAGCCCACGAAGCGCAGCACCGTCCGTCGTACGGCGGGGGCCTGGCGCTCGAGCGGGAGCGCGCTGCCGGCGCCGGCGAACGTGCGCCGCACCAGCCGGGTGCGCGAGGTGGCGGTGATGCCGTCGCCGCCGCGGCGCGCGTCGGCGCTGCCCTGCAGCACCAGCGTCGGTACGTCGACCGCCTGGCCCTGGGCGGCCAGCACGCCGGAGAGCAGGCTCGCCACGTCGCCGCACGGCGTGCTGTTGCGCAGGCGGGTCGCGAGGCGCTGCACCGTCGGGGTCGCGGAGGCGAACAGCAGCTGCCGGAAGGCCCGGTCGGTGCCGCCGTACGGCGCGAAGCTGGCGCCGCGCAGGCAGGTCAGCCCCTGGTCCCGCAGGGTCTGCAGGGCCAGCGCCGACGGGTTGCCGGTCACCGGCGACATCAGCACCAGCGCCTGGACGTCGTCGTAGGTCGCGGCCTCGAGGCGGGCCACGGTCGCACCGGTGCCGTGCCCGTGCAGCACGACGTGGGACGCGCGCGGGGGCGACGCGTCGGCGCGGGTCCCCCGGACCGTGTAGGTGCCGGCGTACAGGCTCTGGACGACCTGGCTCAGCATGCTCGCCTGGGCCCCGAGGCAGGTGGCGTCGCCGTTGCGCAGCGGGCTGCGGTCGTAGCCGAGGCGGTCGAGCACCACGACCGTCTCGCCGCGCCGGGCGAGCTGGGCCGCGTAGTTCTGCTGGTCGCTGACGCCTCGCCCCTGCAGGGTCCAGAACCACCCGCCGGTGCCGGCGTCGTGGACCAGCACGTGGAAGGTCTCGACGCCGGCCCGACCGCGGACGACGTGGGCCGGACCGATGAGCCGGGCCCGGACGACGTGCTCGCGACGGTCGGCGTCGGGCAGGCACACCGTCGAGGTGCGGTTGGTGTTGGAGACGTCGAAGGTGACCTGGCGCGACAGGACGCGGTCGCCCCGGGCGGCCTGGGAGGCGACGGGGGCGGCCTCGCTGGGCACCGCGACCGTGGTGGTGGCCAGGGCGCTGGCCGCCAGCGAGATCAGGGCCACCGCACGTCGCAACATGGCGATGACGCTAGGACCTGGCGGCCGTGACGCGGCACCCCTTCGGCCTGTGAGGCTCCCCACCACGCAGGGTGACGGCCACCACAGCGAGGGCGCCGAGCACGGGCCACAGCGCGAGGCGCTCGAGCGCGCCGGTCCCCGCTGCGCCGTCGAGGGCGATGAAGCCGACCGCCCCCAGCGCCACCACCACCCCGGTCACGAGCAAACCCACCGAGAGCCCCCGCCGCTGCCGCAACACCCACGCCAGCACCAGCAGCGCCACGGGTTGAGCGACGAACAGCGGGGTCGCCACGAGGGTGTGCAGACCGGCGTCCTGGTCGACCGGCGCCAGGCCGACACCGACCGAGCTCATCCCGGAGACCACCAGCAGCACCGTCGCCACCCGACCGATCCGCGGCGCGAGCAGGACGGCGCCGAGTGCCAGGAGCACCCCGAAGACCACGAACGAGCCGTTCATCACATCGTGCCGCGGGGAGCAGTACGACGCGTCGCAGCCGACCGCGCCGAGGTCGCTGACCGTGTCGTCGGCGAAGCGGTAGCCCCCGGTGGTCGCCGCGGCCACCACCACCTCGGTCGCGACGTAGAGGGGTCGCAGCAGCCACAACGCGACGCCCCACCTGGTCCTGCGGTCCACGCGGCGATCATGGCCGACGGCCGGGCGCCGGCGCGGGCGGTGTGTGGGGTCAGGACGACTTGATGCGGATCTTGCCGACCGTCGCGGAGAACGTGCAGGCGTCGCCGAAGGTGGGCTTGAGCGTGCGGTCGCAGCCGACCCACCCGTTCTGCAGCCCGACCCGGGCGCCCTGGACGTAGATCCCGAACTCCTCGAACTGGTCGCCCACGCGGATCCCGAACCGGCCCTGGGCGTCGGTGAGGTCGGCGCCCAGGAGGTCGGTCTCGCCGGCGTCGTACGCCGTGACGCGCACGTTGCGCACCGGGCGGCCGTTGGCGAAGCGGACCACGCGCCCGGTCACGGCCACCGACATCCGCCCAGCCGGGTCGACCCGCTCGGGCGCCGCGTCGGCGGGCGTGGCGGGTCCGAGCACGGCGAGCGCGGGCAGGACGGCGAGCAGGGCGGCGCCGATGCGGAGACGGGAGGTCATGGGAAACATGCTCGCGCCGGGCCGGGCCGCTCGCCATAGTGCGAAGGTGTCATTCCCCGAGGTCGTCCCCCTGCTCACCGACGGCGTCGTCACCCTGCGCGCGCACCGCGACGACGACGTCCCCCGGATCGTCGAGCAGT
>CALRVO020000147.1:0-8491 GCA_943371595.1 Sphingomonas paucimobilis | reverse complement strand
ACCTGTATGCCCGCGTCCTCATGGCGACCGGCGAGGATCTCCCCCGCCCGCGTGCGGACGATCCTCGCCAGTCGCGAGATCGGGCGGCCGCGCCAGCGGCGGCGGGCCGAGCTTGCGAGGCTCCGCCGTTAGCGCGCCGTATGTCGGTCGCGAGAGGCTCGGGGTCAAGGAGCGCGCAGCGCCCACGAAGTGGCGGAGCGCAGCGACGTCCTTGACGCCGAGACGCGATCGACTACGCGCGCGGCCGCCCGACCCGGACCCCGCAAGACCCGCGGTGGGTTGGGTGCGGAGGTGTGGCGGGTGTGGTCTCGTGACGGTTGCTAGCGCAACCTCCTCGACCACCGTGGGTGGCGGTTGCTAGCGCCACCTCCTCGACCACCGTGGCGGGGCAGCCTCAGGCGTCGTGGCCGAGCTGGAGCCAGAGCGTGAAGCGGTCGGCGCGGTAGACGCTGCGCGAGACGTTGACGATCTTGTCGCCGACCATGCCGCGGCGCGAGTGGCGCAGGACGACGGTGCCGGGCTCGACCTCGAGCAGCGCACCTTCCTCGTCGGTGGCGACGTCGGCGGAGATGGAGTCCTCGGCCCAGGTAGGACGCAGGGCGCGGGCCTCGAGGGCGTCGTAGAGGCTGGTGGGCATGCCGGTCTGCAGGAACCCCGGGAGCAGGACCTCGTTGAGGTAGTTGTCCTCGATGCAGACGACCGCGCCGTCGCCCCGGCGCAGCCGGCGCCAGTGGATGACGGCGTCACCCTCGGTGAGGTTGAGGGCCCGGGCGACCCCGGGGCCGGCCTGCTCGCGGCGCGCGAGCAGGGTGACCGACTCGGCGAGCAGGCCGCGGCGCGACATCTCCTCGGTGAAGCCGGTGATCGGGGTCGCGACCCGGCGCGGACGGGCCACGAAGGTGCCTCGCCCGGGGATCCGCTCGAGGAGCCCTTCGCTGACCAGCGCGTCGAGGGCCTGGCGCACCGTCATCCGGGCCACCCCGAAGCGGTGCACGAGCTCACGCTCGGACGGCGCCGGAGAACCGGGCGCGTTGCCGGCGACCAGGCTGCGCACGTACTCACGCACCACGACGTGCTTGAGGGCACGCCCGTCGCCGATCAGCACGTCCTCCACGTCCCGAAGCGTAGGGAAGTCGACCGCCTCCCGTCTCCCGAATCGCGGGTTTGGTCCCGGTTGACCTACCGGGAGTATGCCGTTGCGACGGCCGTGGGTCAGTCCGTCGCGATCGCCGTCAGCACGTCGAGCCGGGCCGCGCGGCGCGCCGGCAGGATCGCCGCCACCACCCCGATCAGGACGGCGAGCACCAGGAACAGCACCAGCTGGCCGTAGGGCACGCTGATCACCTCGAGCCCCTCGTCGCGCACGGCGTACATCAGCGCGACGCCGAAGCCGGTGCCGAGGATCACGCCGAGCACCGCCCCGAGCAGGGCGATGACGATCGACTCCAAGGTGATCATCCGGCGCAGCTGGGGGCGGGTGACGCCGATGGCGCGCAGCAGGCCGACCTCGCGGGTCCGCTCGATCACCGACAGGGCCAGGGTGTTGATGATGCCGAGGACGGCGATCACCAGGGCCAGGCCGAGCAAGGCGTAGATGATGAGCACGAAGGTGTCGATGTTCTTGCGCTGGTCGGCGGCGAAGGCGGCCTGGTCCTTGGCGGTGACGGTCGGCTGGTCGGCCAGGACGTCGTCGAGCCGGTCCTGCAGCACCCCGGCGTCGGCGCCGTCGGCGGCGTAGACCACGAGCAGGCTGTCCTGCGGCTTGTAGCCGGCGTCCTCGTAGGTGGCGATGTCGGTGACCAGGCCCTGGGAGAGCAGGGCGTTGTCCTCGAAGATGCCGGCGACCTCCCAGGTGACGGTGCCCTTCGGCACGTCGATCTCGTAGGGGTCGCCGACGCGCAGGCCGTCGTTGTCAGCCGCGGACCGGCTGACCAGGACCGTCCCGCGCTCCAGGTCGGCGGCGCTGCCGCTGACGAAGTCGACACCGAGGCGGTCCAGGGAGGCCGGGTCGGTGGCCAGGACGATCGCGAACCCGCCGTCGCGCTGGGCGAAGCCGGACCGCTGCCGCACGACCTCCTGGACGCCGTCGATCCGGGCGACGCGTGGGGCGATGCTCGAGGAGAACGACCCCTGGAAGATGCTGCTGACCACGAAGTCGCCGGTGAAGCTGTCCTCGACGGACTTGTCGACCGAGGCCTTGGCCGAGGCGCCGATGATCGCCATCGCGCACGCCAGGGTCAGCCCGATCATCAGGGCCGAGGCGGTGGCCGTCGTACGACGCGGGTTGCGCAGCGAGTTCTGCCCGGCCAGGTTGCCGATCGAGCCGAAGAGGCGGGCGTAGACCGCCCGGGCGCCCCGCAGCAGCGGCGCCGAGAGCACCGGGCTCATCGCGGTGACGCCGAGCAGGATCGCCAGGATGCCGCCGCCGACGAGGTAACCCCCACCGCCGACGTCGCCGACCGCGCCGAGCCCGACGGCCAGGGCGACCCCGCCCACCAGCGCGAGCGCGAGACCCAGCCCGAACCGGCGGCGCATCGACTCCTCGGGCAGGGCGATGTCGTCGCGCATCGCCTGCACCGGCGCGATCTTGGTCGTGCGCCGGGCCGGGAGGTAGGCGGCCACCATCGTGACCAGGATGCCCACGGCGTAGGCCGCGGCGAACGTGCGCGGGCGGTAGACCAGCGCCTGGCCCGACAGGTCGAGGCCGATGGTCCCGAAGAGCGCGCGCAGGGCGATGGCGAGCACGACTCCCAGGCCGATGCCGAGCGTGGCGCCGAGGAAGCCGAGGACCAGGGCCTCGAGCTGGACCGAGCGCTGCACCTGCCGCTTGCTCGCGCCGAGCGCGCGCAGCAGGGCGAGCTCGCGGCTGCGCTGGGCGACGAGGATCGAGAAGGTGTTGACGATGATGTAGGTGCCGACCACCAGCGAGATCCCCGCGAAGATCAGCAGGAAGATGGTGAGGAACGAGATGGCCTCGAGCAGGTCGTCGGCCTGCTCCTGGGCCGACTCGTCGCCGGTCACGGCCTCGTAGCCGTCGGGCAGGACCTTCTCGACCTCCGCGCGCAGCTGCTCCTGGCTGACGCCGTCGTCGCGGGTGACCCAGATCGTGTCGAACTCGTCCTTGCCGTCGTGGAAGAGGTCCTGGGCCACGGTCGTCTCGAAGGAGGCGACGGTGGCACCGTTGAGCGAGCCGCCCTCGGGGAAGCCGGCGATCCCGACCAACGTGGGCTCGAGGTTGGCGGTGCGGTCGGCGGTCGTGATCGGGACGGTGTCGCCGACGTCGTACCCGGCCTTGTCGGCGGTCGCCTCGTCGAGGACGACCTCGCCGGGGCCCTGCGGCTCACGACCCTCGACGATGGCGAGGCCGACGAGGCCGTTGCCGGCCGGGGCGTCGGACCAGTTGGTGCCGAGGGACGGCGGACCGAAGCCGCCGATGGGCTTGCCGCCGTCGTCGATGACGTAGACGCCGTCGGTCCCGATCTGCCCGTCGACCCGGGCCGCGCCGGGCAGGTCGGCCAGCGTCTCGACCAGCGAGGCCGGCACCGACCGGGTCGACGAGACCCCACCGGGTGACTCACCGCCCGCGGGCTGCACGACGACGTCGCCGACGGTGGCGTCGAAGAGCGAGGTGAAGCTCTTGTTGAGGGTGTCGGTGAAGACCAGCGTGCCGACCACGAAGGCGACGCCCAGGACGATCGCGAAGGTGCTCAGCAGCAGCCGGACCTTGCGACCCAGCAGGCTCTTGAGGGCCGCGCGGATCATCGGCCGTCGTCCCCCGCACGACCCGACATCCGCACCATGATCTCGATGACGGTGTCGCGCTCGGGGTCGCGCACCTCCTCGACGATGCGCCCGTCGGCCAGGAACACGACGCGGTCGGTGTAGGCCGCAGCGACCGGGTCGTGGGTCACCATCACGACGGTCTGCTGGTGGTCGTCGACGGCTGCGCGCAGCAGGTCGAGCACCTCGGCCCCCGCGCGGGAGTCGAGGTTGCCGGTGGGCTCGTCGGCGAAGACGATCCGTGGCCGACTGACCAGGGCCCGGGCGACGGCCACCCGCTGCTGCTGGCCACCGGAGAGCTCGTTGGGCTTGTGCGACAGCCGGTCGCCCAGCCCGACGGTGGCGATCACCGAGTCGAACCACTCCCGGTCGGGCTTGCGACCGGCGATCGCAAGCGGGAGCAGGATGTTCTCCTCGGCGGTCAGGGTCGGCACGAGGTTGAAGGACTGGAAGACGAAGCCGACCTCCTCGCGGCGCAGCAGCGTGAGCTCCTTGTCCTTGAGCCCGCCGATCGACCGGTCGCCGATCCAGACCTCCCCCGCGGTCGGGCGGTCCAGGGCCGCGAGCACGTGCATGAGGGTCGACTTGCCCGAGCCGCTGGGGCCCATCACCGCGGTGAACTCCCCGGCGTAGAGGTCGACCGTGACGTCGTCGAGCGCCCGGACGACCGCCTCGCCCTTGCCGTAGGTCTTGGTGAGGCCGGCGACGCGCGCAGCGACCGTCGAGGTGGAGGTCGTGGTCATGGGGCCAAGCCTCCCCTGTCGCACCAGGAGAGCGCCACGGGGATGACCCCGAGACGCCCCCCGTAGGCTCGCCCGCATGCACGTCGAGCGCACCTTCACGGTCCCGCGTCCCGTCGAGGAGGTGTTCGCCTACCTCGGCGACTTCACCCACACCGAGGCGTGGGACCCCGGCACCGTGTCGACCACCCGCACCTCCGGCGACGGCGGCCTCGGCACGACGTACGCCAATACGTCGGAGTTCATGGGCCGCAGGGTCGACCTCACCTACGAGACGATCACCTACCAACCGTCGAGCAAGGTGCAGTTCCGCGGGCGCAACAAGCAGTCGACCGCGACCGACTCGATGACCTTCACCCCCACGACCGACGGCGGCACGACGATCCACTACCGCGCCGACTTCCAGTTCCACGGCATCCTCAAGCACCTCGCCCCGCTCGTGGTGAAGCGCAAGATCGACGCCGTCGCCGACGAGACCGTCGAGCAGATCGTCCGGACGCTGGTCGCCCGATGAGCTCCGCCCCGCACCCGGTCGGCGTCGACTTCGGCGGCTCCGGCATCAAGGGCGCCCCCGTCGACCTCGGTCGCGGCGACTTCGCGGCCGACCGCGTGCGCATCGAGACGCCCCAGCCGTCGACCCCCGAGGCCGTGGCCGAGGTGCTGGCCGAGCTGGTGTCGACCTTCGGCGACGGCGGCGAGTCGCCGGTCGGGGTCACCGTGCCCGGCGTCGTGCGCAGCGGGGTGGTCAGCACGGCCGCCAACATCCACGACTCCTGGCTCGGCGTCGACGCCGCCGCGCTGTTCAGCCAGGCCGCCGGGCGACCGGTCCTCGCGCTCAACGACGCCGACGCCGCCGGCCTGGCCGAGTCGCGCTACGGCGCCGCGCGCGGCCAGCGCGGCCTGGTCATCGTCACGACCCTCGGCACCGGCATCGGCTCGGCCCTGCTGCTCGACGGGGTGCTGGTGCCCAACTCCGAGCTGGGCCACATCGAGGTCGACGGCCACGTCGGGGAGAAGTACGCCGCCAACAGCGCCCGCGAGGACCACGACCTCGAGTGGGACGAGTGGGCCGACCGGCTGACGTCCTACTACCGGATGGTCGAGCGGCTGCTCACCCCCGACCTCTTCGTCGTCGGCGGCGGGGTCAGCAAGCACGCCGACAAGTTCCTGCCGATGATCGACATCGCCACCCCGATCATCCCCGCCGTGCTGCGCAACAAGGCCGGCATCGTCGGCGCCGCCCTGCACGCCGCCGGCTGAACGTCGACCGACCCCTCCGGCGGGGTAGTCCCTGACGCAGATCAAGGATCCGGGGCCGATTTCCTTGATCTACGTCAGGGACTATCGCGACGCCCCGGTCAGGAATGTGTCGAACGCGTGTTCGATCGTGGCGTAGGATCCGGACCATGGACTTCCAGGGTTCGCTGTTCGAGGCGCCTCCTGCCGGTGTCGACGACTTCACCCGGCTCGAGCGGCGTGAGCTGGGCCAGGGGGCCTGGATCGACGTGCTGCGCACGTGGGTGCCGGCGCCCGACGACGTGCTGGAGACGCTGGTGCGCGACGTGCCGTGGCGGGCCGAGCGGCGCCAGATGTACGACCGGCTGGTCGACGTGCCCCGGCTGGTGCACACCTACATGATCGGCGAGACGCTCCCCCACCCACTGCTCACCGAGGCCCGCGACGCCCTGTCGGCCCACTACGCCGACGAGCTCGGCGAACCGTTCCGCACCGCCGGCTGCTGCTACTACCGCGACGGGCGCGACTCGGTCGCCTGGCACGGCGACACCATCGGCCGCGGCTCGACCCACGACACCATGGTCGCGATCGTCTCGCTCGGCGACCCGCGGCGGCTGTGCCTGCGCCCGCGCGGCGGTGGGGCGTCGATCGCCGTCGAGATGGGTCACGGCGACCTGATCGTGATGGGTGGGTCCTGCCAGCGCACCTGGGAGCACGCCGTGCCCAAGGTCGCCTCGGCCGGGCCGCGGATCTCGGTGCAGTTCCGTCCGCTCAACGTCTTCTGACCCACCATCACAGGTGGACCCCCGGCTTGACCCGCGTGCCAGGGTCGAGGAGTGACAGACGCACGCGCCACCATCGGACTGACCGGGCTCGCCGTGATGGGCCGCAACCTGGCCCGCAACATCGCCCGGCACGGCCACACCATCGCCGTCCACAACCGCACCGTCGCCAAGACGACCAGCCTGATCGACGACCACGGTGACGAGGGCGACTTCGTCGCCACCGAGAGCCTCGAGGAGTTCGTCGCCGCCATCGAGAAGCCGCGGGTCGTGCTGATCATGGTCAAGGCCGGCGAGCCGACCGACGCCGTCATCGACGACCTCGTGCCGCTGCTCGAGGAGGGCGACATCGTCGTCGACTGCGGCAACGCCCACTACGCCGACACCATCCGGCGCGAGGAGAGGCTGACCGAGCACGGCCTGCACTTCGTCGGCACCGGCGTCAGCGGCGGTGAGGAGGGCGCGCTCAACGGCCCCTCGATCATGGTCGGCGGCAGCGACCAGGCCTACGAGCGGCTCGGCCCGATCATGGAGTCGATCGCCGCGCAGGTCGACGGCGAGCCCTGCTGCGCCCACGTCGGCGTCGGCGGCGCCGGCCACTTCGTCAAGATGGTCCACAACGGCATCGAGTACGCCGACATGCAGCTCATCGCCGAGTCCTACGACCTCCTGCGCTCCATCGGCGACCTCGAGCCGCCGGCCATCGCCGACGTCTTCGCCGAGTGGAACGAGGGCGAGCTCGAGTCGTTCCTCATCCAGATGACCGCCGACGTCCTGCGCCACACCGACGCCGGCACCGGCAAGCCGTTCGTCGACGTCGTCAAGGACGCCGCCGAGCAGAAGGGCACCGGCCGCTGGACCGTGCAGAGCGCCCTCGACCTCGGCGTCCCGATCACCGGCATCGCCGAGGCGACCTTCGCGCGCAGCCTCTCGGGGCACGCCGACCAGCGCGCGGCGGCGCGCACGGTGTTCTCGACCTCCCCCGAGGACGACACCGTCGACGTCGACAGGCAGGCGTTCGTCGACGACGTCCGGGCCGCGCTCTACGCGTCCAAGGTGGTCGCCTACGCCCAGGGCTTCGACCAGATCGCCGTCGGCGCCGAGCAGAACGGCTGGGACATCGACCTGGGCCAGGTCGCCAAGATCTGGCGCGACGGCTGCATCATCCGCGCCCGCTTCCTGGGCCGCATCACCGAGGCGTACGCCGACGAGCCCGACCTCACGACCCTGCTGACGACCGAGTTCTTCGCCGACGCGGTCAAGGAGGGCGTCGACGCGTGGCGTCACGTCGTGGCGACCGCCGCGCAGGGCGGCGTCCCCGTGCCGGCCTTCGGGTCGTCGCTGTCCTACTTCGACGGGCTGCGCCGCGAGCGTCTGCCCGCCGCCCTGATCCAGGCCCTGCGCGACAACTTCGGGGCCCACACCTACCAGCGCGTCGACCGGGAGGGCACGTTCCACACGGCCTGGGCCGGCGACCTCAGCGAGAGCGAGTCCTGATCACATGAGCGTCATCGACAACGTCGCCGCCCCCTCGGGCACCTTCCGGATCGGGGGCGACCTCGACGTCGTCCGCCTCGGCTACGGCACCATGCAGCTGACCGGTGACGGCGTCTGGGGCTGGCCCGACGACCGCGACAACGCCGTCGCAGTGCTGCGTCGGGCCGTCGAGCTGGGCGTGACCCTCTTCGACACCGCCGACTCCTACGGCCCGGTCGTCGCCGAGCAGCTGCTCAAGGAGGCGCTGCACCCCTACGCCGACGACGTCGTCATCGCGACCAAGGCCGGCCTGACCCGCCAGGGTCCGGGCGTCTGGACGCCGGTCGGCAACCCGGCCTACCTGCGCCAGCAGTGCGAGATGTCCCTGCGCAACCTGGGTCTCGAGCGGATCGACCTCTTCCAGCTGCACCGCATCGACCCGTCCGTCGACCTCGAGGACCAGGTCGGCGAGCTGGT
>CALRVO020000146.1:0-8494 GCA_943371595.1 Sphingomonas paucimobilis | reverse complement strand
AGTGACCGACAACCCCCGCCTGCCGATCCGGGCCGCCCGCGGCACCGACCTCACCGCCCGCTCGTGGCAGACCGAGGCGCCGCTGCGGATGCTGATGAACAACCTCGACCCCGACAATGCCGAGCGGCCCGAGGACCTCGTGGTCTATGGCGGCACCGGCAAGGCCGCGCGCGACTGGCCGTCGTACGACGCCCTCGTGCGCACGCTCACCACCCTCGCCGACGACGAGACGATGCTGGTGCAGTCGGGCCGACCGGTCGGCGTGATGCGCACCCACAGCTGGGCCCCGCGGGTGCTGATCGCCAACTCCAACCTGGTGGGCGACTGGGCCAGCTGGGAGGAGTTCCGCCGCCTGGAGGACCTCGGGCTCACGATGTACGGGCAGATGACCGCCGGCTCGTGGATCTACATCGGCACCCAGGGCATCCTGCAGGGCACCTTCGAGACCTTCGCCGCCGTCGCCGACAAGCGGTTCGGCGGCACCCTCGCCGGCACCATCACCCTGACCGCCGGCCTGGGCGGCATGGGTGGCGCGCAGCCGCTCGCCGTCACGATGAACGACGGCGTCTGCATCTGCGTCGACGTCGACCAGGCACGGATCACCCGCCGCCTCGAGCACCGCTACCTCGACGAGCAGGCCGACTCCGTCGACGACGCCGTACGCCGTGCCGTCACCGCACGCGACGAGCGGCGGCCGCTGTCGATCGGGCTGCTCGGCAACGCCGCCGAGGTGTTCCCGCTGCTGCTCGAGCAGGGGGCCCCGATCGACGTGGTCACCGACCAGACCTCGGCGCACGACCCGCTGTCCTACCTGCCGATCGGCGTCGCGGTCGAGGACTGGAAGGACGCCGCCGAGCGCGACCCCGACGGGTTCACCAAGGAGGCCGAGGCCTCGATGGCCGCCCACGTGAGGGCGATGGTCGGCTTCCAGGACGCCGGGGCCGAGGTCTTCGACTACGGCAACTCGATCCGTGACGAGGCCCGCAAGGGCGGCTACGACCGGGCGTTCGACTTCCCGGGCTTCGTGCCGGCCTACATCCGCCCGCTCTTCTGCGAGGGTCGGGGGCCGTTCCGCTGGGCCGCCCTGAGCGGCGACCCGGCCGACATCGCCGCGACCGACCGGGCGATCCTCGAGCTCTTCCCGGACAACGAGCGGCTGAGGAAGTGGATCACCATGGCTCAGGAGCGGGTGCAGTTCCAGGGCCTGCCGGCGCGGATCTGCTGGCTGGGCTACGGCGAGCGCCACCTCGCCGGGCTCAGGTTCAACGAGATGGTGGCCTCGGGTGAGCTGACGGCGCCGCTCGTGATCGGGCGCGACCACCTCGACTGCGGGTCGGTGGCCTCGCCCTACCGCGAGACCGAGGCGATGCTCGACGGTTCTGACGCCATCGCCGACTGGGCCGTGCTCAACGCGCTGGTCAACACCGCCTCGGGCGCGACCTGGGTCTCGTTCCACCACGGCGGGGGTGTCGGCATCGGCCGCTCGCTGCACGCCGGCCAGGTGTGCGTGGCCGACGGGACCGCCCTGGCCGCCGAGAAGCTCGAGCGGGTGCTGACCAACGACCCCGGCATGGGCGTCATCCGCCACGTCGACGCGGGCTACGAGCGCGCGGCCGAGGTCGCGGCCGAGCGCGGCGTACGGATCCCCATGCGCGAGGGTGGGGCGGGTGACGACGATGCCTGACTACCTGCGGATCGGCGAGGTCGCCTCGGCGCTCGGCGTCAGCGTCGACACCCTGCGCCGGTGGGAGGCCGACGGGCGGGTCGAGTTCGAGCGCCAACGCAACCAGCGGGTGCTGCGCTCCGACAAGCTGGCCGACCTGCTCCGGCAGCACGCCGCGAGCCCCCGGACCAGCAGCGCGCGCAACCGGATGGCCGGGGTCGTGGTCTCGGTCAAGAAGGACTCCGTCATGGCCCAGGTCGAGCTGGCCTGCGGCGACTTCCGGATCGTGTCGCTGATGAGCCGCGAGGCCGCCGACGACCTCGGGCTCGAGCCCGGCTCCCACGCGACCGCGGTGGTCAAGGCGACGACTGTGATCATCGAGGCGTGACCCTCTCCCAGGGTCTATACCTAGGAACTACCTAGGTGGCATCATGTCGCCATGTCATCGCGCCGCCTGCTCCCGGCCCTTGCCCTCGCGCTGCTCGCCCCCGCCCTCGCCGCGTGCGGTGGCGACGACGACGAGACCACGCTCACCGTCTACGCCGCCGCCTCGCTGACCGCGACCTTCGAGCAGCTCAAGGCCGACTTCGAGAAGTCGCACGACGGCGTCACCGTCGAGCTCGTGCTCGGCGGCTCCTCCGACCTGGTCAGCCAGATCCAGAACGGCGCCGACGCCGACGTCTTCGCGTCCGCCGACACGGCCACCATGGACAAGCTGACCGAGTCCGGCGACCAGGGCCAGGACCCGCAGGACTTCGCCACCAACACCCTCGAGATCGCCACGCCGCCCGACAACCCGGCCGGCATCGAGACCCTGCAGGACCTCGCGTCGCCCGACGTCGACCTCGTGCTCTGCGCGCCCGAGGTGCCGTGCGGCGCCGCGTCCGCGAAGGTCGCCGAGGCGGCGGGCCTGACCTTCGACCCGGTCAGCGAGGAGCAGTCGGTCACCGACGTCCTCGGCAAGATCACGTCGGGCCAGGCCGACGCCGGGCTCGTCTACGTCACCGACGTGCGGGCCGCGGGGGACGCGGTCACCGGTCTCGAGTTCCCCGAGTCGTCCTCAGCGGTCAACACCTACCCGATCACCACCGTCAAGGGCAGCGGCCAGGCCGACCTGGCCGGTGAGTTCGTCGACCTGGTGCTGAGCGACGCGGGCCAGAAGGTGCTCTCCGACGCGGGGTTCGGTGCGCCGTAGGGGTGGGCTCGCCAGGCCGCAGCGACACGTGGACGACGGTGGTTGAGGTGCGAGCGCAGCGAGCCTCGAAACGACCGACCTGCCGCAGCGGCACGGTGGTCGAGGAGGTTGCCCTGGCAACCGTCTCGAGACCACGCGACCGCAGCGGCAGGTCGGGTCGCGTGTCCGGTTGCGGTCGGGTGGTCTCGTGACGGCCGCGGGCGGCCTCCTCGACCGACGTGTGGTCGCGAAGGTTTGCGTGGTGAGGGCCGCGGGCGGCCTCCTCGACCGACGTGTGGTCGCGAAGGTTTGCGTGGTGAGGGCCGCGGGCGGCCTCCTCGACCACCGTGGGGTGGGGTCGTGCGCCTCGGTAGGTTCTCGGTCGTGAGCGGTGCGCGGGCGGTCGGGCTGCCGCGGTGGGTCCTCGTGCCCGCGCTGCTCGGGGCGCTGTTCGTGCTGCTGCCGCTGGTGGCGATCGTCGCGCAGGTCGAGTGGGCCAACTTCTGGGGCCTCATCACCTCGGAGTCGTCGCGCACGGCGCTGCTGCTGAGCCTGCGCACCTCGACCGCCAGCACGGTCGTGTGCGTGCTGATCGGGGTGCCGATGGCGCTGGTGCTGGCCCGGACGAGCTTTCCCGGCCAGGGCGTCGTGCGGTCGCTGGTGCTGCTGCCGCTGGTGCTGCCGCCGGTCGTCGGCGGGCTGGCGCTGCTCTACACCTTCGGCAAGCGCGGCCTGATCGGTCAGTCGATCGAGGTCGTCGGCACGACCGTGGCGTTCTCCACGATCGCGGTGGTGATGGCGCAGGTGTTCGTGGCGCTGCCGTTCCTGGTGGTCAGCCTCGAGGGTGCGCTGCGCACGGCGGGGGAGCGCTACGAGGTGGTCGCCGCCTCGCTCGGTGCGGGCCCGACCACGGTGTTCGTCCGGGTCACGCTGCCGCTGGCGATGCCGGGGCTCGTCTCGGGGGCGGTGCTGGCGTTCGCCCGGTCGTTGGGCGAGTTCGGCGCGACGGTGACCTTCGCCGGCAGCCGCGAGGGTGTCACCCGCACGCTGCCGCTCGAGATCTACCTGCAGCGCGAGACCGACCCCGACGCCGCGATCGCGCTGGCGCTGGTGCTGGTCGTCGTGGCCGTGCTCGTCATCGGGCTGGCCCGCACGGGGCGGACCTCGCTGTGACCCTCACCTTCACCGCCACGGTGCCCGACCGCGACGTCGAGGTGTCCTTCGAGGTCGCCGACGGCGAGACCGTCGCGCTGCTGGGCCCCAACGGCGCCGGCAAGTCGACGGTGCTGTCGGTCGTGGCCGGCCTGCTGCGACCCGGCCACGGGCGGGTCGAGCTCGCCGGCCGCACCCTGTACGACGACGGGGCGCGGGTCGACGTGGCGCCGCACCGCCGGCGGGTCGCCCTGCTCGCGCAGGAGCCGCTGCTCTTCCCGCACCTGACCGTGCTCGACAACGTCGCCTTCGGGCCGCGCAGCGCCGGCGCCTCCCGCGCCGAGGCGCGAGGCCGGGCCCAGGAGTGGCTCGACGAGGTCGGCGTCGGCGACCTCGCCGCGCGCCGTCCGGCGCAGCTCTCCGGCGGGCAGGCCCAGCGGGCGGCCGTCGCCCGCGCCCTGGCCGCCGAGCCCGACCTGCTGCTGCTCGACGAGCCGATGGCCGCGCTCGACGTCGAGGTCACCCCGGCCCTGCGCCAGACCCTGCGTCGTGTGCTGGCCGACCGCACCTGCGTCGTGGTGACCCACGACGTCCTCGACGCGTTGCTCCTGGCCGACCGGGTGCTCGTGCTCGAGGGCGGGCGGGTCGTGGAGGCGGGCCCGACGCGGGAGGTGCTGACCCGGCCCCGCAGCGCCTTCGCGGCGCGGCTCGCCGGGCTCAACCTCGTGCTCGGCCGCTGGTCCGACGCCGGGCTGCTGCTCGACGACGGCAGCCACCTGTCCGGTCTGGTGGCCGACGAGGAGCCCACCGACGGTGCGGCGGCGGTCGCGGTCTTCCGTCCGACCGCGGTCGCGGTCTACCGCAGCGCGCCCCACGGCAGCCCGCGCAACGTCGTACCCGTCACGGTCAGCGCGATCGAGCCGCTCGGCGACCTGGTGCGCATCCGCGCGGGTGAGCTGAGCGCCGACGTGACCCCGCCGGCGGCGGCCGAGCTCGAGCTGGTGCCGGGCGCGGAGGCGTTCTTCAGCGTCAAGGCCACCGAGATCGAGGTCTACCCGGCGTGACCGGTCCGCCTACAGTGACCGCGTGACGACGCAGCCGTCCCGTTCTCGGGTGACCCTGTCCGGCATCAGCTCGAGGGCCTGGGAGCACCCGGCCGACCGCGGCGCGCTGGTCGCGCTGCGTCGGCTCAAGGGCTTCGACTCGGTGCTCAAGGCGGTGTCGGGGCTGGTCAACGAGCGCACCACCCGCCTGCTGCTCCTCGGCACCATGGTCCGCGTCGACGAGCGGCAGTTCCCGACGCTGCACTTCCTGCTGCGCGACGCGGCGCGGGTCCTCGACGCCGACGAGGTGCCCGAGATGTTCGTGCGCGCCGATCCGACGCTCAACGCCGTCACCATCGGGCTCGACAAGCCGATCATCGTGCTCAACTCGGCCCTGGTCGACCTGCTCGAGGAGGACGAGCTGCGCTTCGTCATCGGCCACGAGCTCGGCCACGCCCTCAGCGGGCACGCGGTCTACCGCACCCTGCTCGACCGGTTGCTGACCCTCACCGGCGTGCTCACCGCGATCCCGCTCGGCGGCTTCGGCATCCGCGCGATCATCGCCGCGCTCTACGAGTGGTCGCGCAAGTCCGAGCTGTCCGCCGACCGCGCGGGCCTGCTCGCGACCCAGGACCCGGCTGCCGCGGTCCGGGCCCACATGCAGCTGGCCAGCGGCGGGCTGATGGGCGAGCTCGACCTCGCGACGTTCATGGAGCAGGGGCGCGCCTACCTCGACAGCGGCGACCTGCGCGACTCGGTCCTCAAGCTCATGCTCGTCGAGCGCACCACCCACCCGTTCGCCGTCGTGCGCGCCGCCGAGCTGCGCCGGTGGGTCGACGGCGGCGAGTACGCCGCAGTCCTGGGTGGTACCTACCCGCGGCGCGCCGACGACGCCGACGCCAAGGTCAGCGACGCCGCCAAGGACGCCGCGAGCTCCTACGCCGACGTCTTCGCGGCCTCGCAGGACGCGCTCGGTCGCCTGGTCCACGACGTCGCCGGGGCGGCCGGGAGCATGAAGCTGTGGCTCGACGAGCGGTGGCGCCGCGGGGAGTGACCGTGCGGGGTCAGCGCCCCCAGCGCTTCTTGCGCCGGGGCGGCTCGACGGTCCACAGCGTCGGCGCGTCGACGACCAGGTAGCACGACCCGGCGACGACGTTGCCGGGTGCGGGGGGCTCCGCGTGCTCGGACCCGGGAAGGCAGACGGTGGCCTCGAACCCGACGGTGCGGACCCGGGCGGTGTGGAAGACCTGGCCGGTCACCTCGTGGGTGTGGGTCTCGGCCGCGAGGACCACCCCGGCGAGGAAGGCGGTGGGCTCGGGGTCGCCCTCGGTGCCGAACATCGCGTAGGACAGGAACGACTCCGCGCCCCACCGGGTCGCCTCCTCGCCGGGCTCGGGGGTGCCGAGGAGGCTGGCGTCGGACTCGCGGAACGCCGCGTCGTCGGCGTGCACGGTCATCTCGAGGCCGAGGGCGACGACTGACGCGCGCAGCGGACCGCCGACCACCCCGGTGAGGTGGCGGTGCTGCTCGAGGTCGACCGCGAGCCGGGTCAGGGTCTCGCCCCGCTCGTCGACCACGTCGGCCTGCACCACCGGGCCCAGCGGCCCGAGCCGGGCCAGCAGGGCGCCGGGGCGGGCGTCGTACGACGGGACCAGGTCGATCGTCTCGCCCTCGGCGTCGACCGCCACGACGATGCGCGCGCCGCTGGCGTCGGCGTAGCGCACCGACTCGATGCCGCCGATGCGACCGGCGATGGTCGAGGTCATCTCGCCGAGGTGGGTGTTGAGCGTGTCGAGGCTGTCGACGGCGAGGCCGATGCACGCGAGGGTGGACGCCATGACCGACACGCTAGTGGGGACCTTTAACACAACTAACTCGATAGAGTTATAGTGGTGAGCATGCCACGCGTCGACGTCCACCAGCACGCGTGGCCGGACGCCCTCGTCGAGGAGCTCGGGCGACGGTCCCGCACGCCGCGGATCGTCGACGACCTCCTGCTCCTCGACGGGGAGCCCGACTTCGCGCTCGTGCCGGGTGACGGGGTCCTCGCCGGGCTCGGGGCCCGTCGCGGGATCGACGCGGCCGACGGCATCGACCTGGCGCTGCTCGCGCTGTCGAGCCCGCTCGGCATCGAGTACCTCGACCCGGACGAGGCGTCGCCCCTGCTCGCCGCGTGGCACGCGACCGCCACCGACCTCGGCCCCGGTCACGGGCTGTGGGCCGCGGTCAACCTCGTCGAGCCCGACCTCGACGCCCTGCGTACGACGCTCGCCGCACCGGCCGTCCACGGCCTGCAGGTCCCGGCGACGGCCCTGCTCGAGCCGGCTGCCCTCGAGCGGCTGGCGCCCGTGCTGGCCGTCGTCGAGGCCGCCGACCTGCCGCTGCTCGTCCACCCCGGCCCCGCGCCGGCGGCGACCACCGACCCGGCGGCCGACCTGCCCGGCTGGTGGCCGGCGCTGACGTCGTACACCGCGCAGCTGACCAGTGCCTGGCTGGCCTGGCACGTCGCGGGCAGGGCGCTGCTGCCCGACCTGCGCGTCTGCTTCGTCGCCCTCGCCGGGCTCGCGCCGCTGCACCACGAGCGGCTCGCCGCCCGCGGCGGCACCTTCGGCGCGATCGACCAGGGCGTCTACTACGACACCTCCTCCTACGGCCCGCGTGCCGTCGACGCCGTGGTGCGCGTCGTGGGGGTCGACCCGCTCGTGCACGGCTCGGACCGGCCCTACGCCGACCCGCGCGACCCGGGGCTGGGTGAGGCCTTCTCGCACGCCCTGCACGTCACCAACCCCCACCACCTGCTTCACGGAGGCACCCGATGAGCATCGCTCCTTCCCCGGCGACCAGCATCCTGACCCGCGACGACCTGCCCGACCTGCCCGGCCGCGCGCTGACCTCGCGCGAGCTGCGGGCCTGGGTGCGTGAGCTGGCCGCGCGCCCCGACCTGTGGGAGCAGCACGTGCGCCACGACCCGGCCAGCGGGCGCCACTACGTCTCGCTCTACCGCGACGCCGACGTCGACGTCTGGCTGCTGTGCTGGAACCTCGAGGACGACACCGGCTGGCACGACCACGACACCTCCTCCGGCGCCGTCGCCGTCACCCGCGGGGCCGTCACCGAGAGCCGCCCCCGCCTCGGCGGCACGCCCGCGGTCAAGACCGTCAAGGCCGGCCGCACCCTCGCCTTCGGCCCCGACCACATCCACCGGATGGGCGGCGCGGTCGACGGGTCCGTCTCGATCCACGCCTACTCGCCACCGCTGTGGCGGATGGGTCAGTACGCCGTCAGCGACTCCGGCGTGATGCGTCGCTTCTCGGTCTCCTACGCCGACGAGCTGCGCCCGCGCGAGGCCTGAGGGTCGCCTCCGGGTCTGGCGCGTCGGGCTGGCCGCCGCCACCCCACGGTGGTCGAGGAGGTAGCCCGCGACCGTCTCGAGACCACGCGACCGCAGCCGTCGGACCCGGC
>CALRVO020000145.1:0-8520 GCA_943371595.1 Sphingomonas paucimobilis | reverse complement strand
ACGGTGCGGGCCGCCCCGTCGAGCGGCACGACGACGACGTGGCGCGACGCCCAGTGCTCGTTGGTCGGCGCGTCGTCGGCGAGCACGGCGAGGCTGGAGCCGTCGGGCGACCACACCAGGTCGACGAGGTGCCGGTCGAGGTCGTCGAGGCGCGTCGCCCCGGCCTTCTCGCCCGGCGCAGGGTCGACCTCGACCAGCGACAGGTGGGCGTGCTGCCACCGCTCACCGTGGACGTCGGCGTCGTCCTTCTCCTTCTCGCGGCGCTCGTCCTCGTCGTCCGGCTCGTCGGGCGCAAGGAAGGCCAGTCGGGTGCCGTCGGGCGACCAGGCGAAGGCGCTCACGTCGCGCTTGCGCACCACGACGGGCCGCGCCTCTCCCCCGTCGGTCTCGAGGACATGGACGCCGTGCGTGCCCCGCTCGTGTCGGTCGGACAGGAAGGCCAACCGCCTGCCGTCGGGCGACCAGCGCGGCGACGTCTCGTGCGTGCCGTGGGTCCAGCGCCGACCGGGGCGGCCGGAGGTGAGGTCGGCGACCCAGACCCCCGCCTCCGGGTGGTCACCCTCGACCCCGAACGGGGTCGCTGTCCAGGCCACCCGACGACCGTCGGGCGAGACCTGGGGGTCGTTCGGGAAGAGCAGGGAGGAGATCAGTGCGGGGTCGAGTCCGGAGGGGGTCGTCGGCATGCGGTGACGTTATCTGTTCCCCGGGTCACACCCGGTGGAGTTACATAGGCTTCCTATGTAACGTGAAGGTCATGAGCGATCCCGTCGACCTGGGCAGCGAGCTGGTCACCGAGGCGGCCCGCCTCGTGCGGGCGATCCGCCGCCGTCACGACCTGCCGGCCGGCGTCCGGGTGCTGTCGCTGCTCGACGAGCACGGCGCTCTCGGCGTCACCGCGCTGGCCCGCGCCGACCGCTGCGCGCAGCCGACCATGTCGGCCACCGTGCGCGACCTGGCCGGCGACGGCTGGGTCGCCAAGGACGCCGACCCGGCCGACGCCCGCGCGTCCGTGGTCACGCTCACCCCGGCCGGGCGAGCCGAGCTCGCCCGCGTCCGACGCCTCAACGGCGAGGCCGTCGCGGCCCGTCTGGCCGCGAGCACCACCCACACCGTCGACGATCTCGCCACGGCCGTCGCCGTGCTGCGCGACCTGCTCGGCCACCCCGACCACTCCGCACCGGAAGGGAGCCACCTGTGAGGTCCTTCTTCGCCCAGCCCCGTGCGGTCTGGGCCGTCGCCTTCGCCTGCGTCATCGCGTTCATGGGCATCGGTCTCGTCGACCCGATCCTCAAGGACATCGCCGCCCAGCTCGACGCGACGCCGAGCCAGGTGTCGCTGATGTTCACCAGCTACATGGCCATCATGGGCGTTGCGATGCTCGTCACCGGCGTCATCTCCAGCCGCATCGGCGCCAAGCGCACCCTGCTCGTCGGGCTCGCGCTCATCATCGTCTTCGCCGGCCTCGCCGGCGCCTCCGACACCGTCGGCCAGATCGTCGGCTTCCGCGCCGGCTGGGGACTCGGCAACGCACTGTTCGTCGCGACCGCGCTGTCGACGATCGTGTCGGCGTCGGTCGGCTCGACCGCCCAGGCGATCATCCTGTTCGAGGCGGCCCTCGGCATCGGCATCGCCTCCGGGCCGCTGGTCGGCGGGCTGCTCGGCGAACAGTCGTGGAGAGCACCGTTCTTCGGTGTCTCGTGCCTGATGGTGCTGGCCCTGGTCGCCACCGCGGTCCTGCTCCCGGCCACCCCGCCCGCGGGTCGGCGTACGTCGCTGCTCGACCCGTTCCGCGCGCTGCGCCACCGCGCGCTGCTGCTCATCGGCGTCACCGCGATCTTCTACAACATCGGCTTCTTCACCATCCTGGCCGCCGGCCCGTTCGCGCTGCCCGAGGCCGGCATCCTCGAGATCGGCTGGATCTTCTTCGGCTGGGGCCTGTTGCTCGCCTTCACCTCGGTCTTCGTCGCCCCGGTCGTGCAGCGCCGGCTCGGCACGGTCCCGGCCGTGATCACCGTGCTCGTGCTCTTCGCCGCCGACCTCGCGGTGATCGCCGTCTTCACCGCCCACACCCCGGTCGTCGTCGTGGGCATCGTGCTGTCGGGCGCCTGCATCGGCGTCAACAACACCCTGATCACCGAGGCCGTGATGGGGGCTGCGCCCGTCGAGCGCCCGGTCGCCTCGGCCGCCTACTCCTTCCTGCGCTTCACCGGCGGTGCCCTCGGCCCGTTCGTCGCGCTCAAGCTCGGCGAGAAGGTCGACGCCCACGCGCCGTTCTGGTTCGGTGCCGCCGCGATCGCGATCGGTGCTCTCGTGATGACCGCGGGCCGTCACACGCTCGCCGGCCACACCCCGCACGCCGCGGCGGGCAGCCGCGACGAGGCCGAGGCCGTCCTGGTCGGCGACCAGGCCTGAGCCTGTGGAAAGCCGTTCGCGCGCGGGGCTCCGCGCGCGTACGGTCGTGCCCGGCGGGATCAGCAGCCGGCACGGGATACCGATCGCCGGTCCTGCGCGTCGTACCCCGCCGCTGGTACGCAGCCTGACCGCTGCAGGGTTCGACTCCCTTCCTCTCAGGCGGGGTCGGGTCCGGGCGTCCGCGCCGCAGCCGCCAGCGACCCGACCGGTCAGCACGACGGTCGACGTCCCGCGGCCGCCGCGTGCCCGGGACCGACCCCGCCACCACACCACCCACACCGTGCAGCCCTCGGAAGGAGGCACCGCATGTTCACCACCACGACCGTCCCCGCCACCGCCGTCGCCGTCGAGTACGTCGACGGTCTACGCACCCGCGTGCTCGACCCCGGCCGGCACCGGGTCCCTCGCCGCTCGGCCCACGTGCAGGTGTCGCTGCTCGAGCGGCTGGTCACCACCGCGCCGCAGGAGGTGCTGACCGCCGACGGCGTCAGCGTGCGCGTCACCGCCGCCGTGCGGTGGACCGTCGCCGACCCGGTCGCCTACCTCGAGACCACGAGCGACCCCGAGGGCGCGGTCCACCTCGCGGTGCAGCTCGCGCTGCGCGAGGCACTGCTCGACGTCGAGGCCGACACCGTCGTACGCCGGGCGCGCACCGGGCTCGGTGACGTCCTGCTCGCTGCGGCGCGGCTGGCCGGGGCCGGCGTCGGCGTCGACGTCCGGGCCGTCGCGGTCAAGGACGTCATCCTCCCCGCCGACCTCCGCGCGGCCTACGCCGAGCTCGTCACCACCCGTGCCCGCGGTCAGGCCCGGCTCGAGGCCGCCCGCGCCGAGACCGCCGCGCTACGGTCGCTGGCCAACGGCGCCAAGCTGCTCGACGACCACCCCGCCCTGGCGCGCCAGCGCCTGATCGAGGCGGTCCCGCACGGCTCGACGGTCACGGTCAGCACCGACTAGCCGCTGACCCGTCGTACATGTACGACGGGTCAGCCTGGTGCGGTGCGGTGACCCGTCGTACATGTACGACGGGTCGACGTGTCAGAGGTTGCCGCGGGCGTCCTGCTCGCGCTCGATGGCCTCGAAGAGCGCCTTGAAGTTGCCCTTGCCGAAGCCGAGCGAGCCGTGGCGCTCGATGAACTCGTAGAACACCGTCGGCCGGTCGCCCATCGGCTTGGTGAAGATCTGCAGCAGGTAGCCGTCCTCGTCGCGGTCGACAAGGATCTTGCGCTTCTTGAGCTCCTCGATCGGCACCCGCACCTCGCCGATCCGGGCGCGCAGCGCGGGGTCGTCGTAGTAGGAGTCGGGGGTGTCGAGGAACTCGATGCCGTTGGCCCGCAGGATGTCGACGCTGCGCAGGATGTCGTTGGTGGCCAGGGCGATGTGCTGGCAGCCGGCGCCGTCGTAGAACTCGAGGTACTCGTCGATCTGCGACTTCTTCTTGGCGATCGCCGGCTCGTTGAGGGGGAACTTCACCCGGTGGTTGCCGCTCGCGACGACCTTGCTCATCAGCGCGGAGTAGTCGGTGGCGATGTCGTCGCCGATGAACTCGGCCATGTTGGTGAAGCCCAGGACCTTGTTGTAGAAGGTCACCCACTCGTCCATCTTGCCGAGCTCGACGTTGCCGACGCAGTGGTCGACGGCCTGGAAGAGCCGCTTGGGGTGACCCTCCGGGCGCTGCACGGTCGTGGACCGGGCGGCGTAGCCGGGCAGGTAGGGGCCGGAGTAGCGGCTGCGGTCGACCAGCGTGTGGCGGGTCTCGCCGTACGTCGCGATGGCGGCGGTGCGCACCGTGCCGTGCTCGTCGGTCTCGTCGTGCGGCTCGACCAGGATCGTCGCGCCGACGGCGCGGGCGTGGTCGATGCACTTGTCGACGTCGGGCACCTCGAGCGCGAGGTCGACGACGCCGTCGCCGTGCTTGCGGTGGTGGTCGTGCAGGGGGCTGTCGGGCAGCACGCCGCCGGTGAAGACGAAGCGTGCGCTGCCGCTGCGCAGCACGTAGGACTTGGAGTCGCGCGTGCCGGTCTCGGGGCCGCGGTAGGCCTCGAGCTCCATGCCGAGCGCGAGCTGGTAGAACGCCGCGGTCTGGGTCGCATTGCCGACCACGAAGCACACGGCGTCCATCGCGGTCACCGGGAACGGGTCGCGGCTGGCGTCGTACTCGACGAGGCCGACGAGCTCCTTGAGCTGGTCGAGGGTGAGGTCTGCTCTGAGCTCGTCCGGGGTCAGCGTCATGGGGCCCAGCGTGTCTGTCGCCGACAATCTGTGCAACAGTGACGCGACACGCTGAACAACTTGTCCAGTCGAGAGGCAGGCCGTGGACGACCTGGACCGCACCCTGATCAGTCTGTACGCCGCCGAGCCGCGCGTCGGCGTGCTCGAGGCCTCACGGCGCCTGGGCGTCGCGCGCGGCACGGTCCAGGCCCGCCTCGACCGGCTCGTGTCCTCGGGCGTGGTGACCGGCTGGGGTCCCGACCTCTCCCCCGAGGCGCTTGGCTTCCCGGTGACGGCGTTCCTGACCCTCGAGATCAGCCAGTCGGCCGGCCACGTCGCCGTCGCCGACCACCTCGCCACGATCCCGGAGGTGCTCGAGGCCTACACGATCACCGGCGTCGGCGACCTCTGGTGCCGCGTCGTCTCGCGCTCCAACGCCGACCTGCAGCGCGTCATCGACCAGGTCGTCTCGGTCGAGGGCGTCCAGCGCGCCTCGACGGTGATGGCGCTGGCCACCCAGGTGCCCTACCGGGTGCTGCCGCTGCTCGAGGCCGCGGACTGACCTGACGCAGCGACCCCGCCCACCGACACCCCACACTGGCACCGTGGACGCGCTCACCGAGGTCTGGGACCGCGCGACCGCCGTACAACCCCTGCCCGCGCCGGGCGTGGTGCTGGCGACCGGGCTCGTCGCGCTGGTGCTCGTGCTCAGCGCCACCACCTGGCGCCGGGTGCGCCTGGGCGTCACCGTCGTCCACGAGGCCGGCCACGCGGTCGTCGCCGTCCTGGTCGGCCGTCGCCTGCAGGGCATCCGCCTGCACGCCGACACGTCGGGGGTGACGGTCTCGAGCGGTCGTCCCACCGGGCCGGGCATGGTCGCCACGCTGCTGGCCGGCTACCTCGCGCCGGCCGCGGTCGGGGTGGGAGCCGCGCTGGTCCTGGCGAGCGGGCGTGGCGTCGCCCTGCTGTGGATGGTCCTGCTGCTGCTCGTGGCCCTGCTGCTCTGGGTCCGCAACTGGTACGGCGTCCTGACCCTCGTCGTCGCGGGCGTCGGCGTCGGCCTGCTCACCTGGTACGCCGACCCCGAGGTCCAGGCGGTCGCCGCCTACCTGGTCGCCTGGCTGCTGCTGCTCTCCGCGCCCAGGCCCGTGCTCGAGCTCGTCACCGCCGGCAGGCGGCGCAGCCGCACCTCCGACCCCGACCAGCTCGCCCGGTTGACCCGGGTGCCCGCCCTGGTGTGGTGCGGGCTGATGCTGCTGGCCAACGTCGCGGGCCTGCTCGTCGGCGCCCTCACCCTGGCCCCCGACCTCCTCGCCCGCGCCTGATCAGCGCCCGGTCCGCGCGGCCCGCTTGGCGAGGTACATCGCGGTGTCGGCCACGGCGACGAGGGAGGCGCCCTCGCAACCGTCGGTCGTGGCGGAGCCCACGGAGGCCCGCACGTCGATGGAGGAGTCGTCCCACGCCAGGGAGAAGGACAGAGCGGCGCGCACCCGCGAGGCCACCTGCTCGGCGGCACCACGCGGCACCCGGGCCGCCACGAGGAACTCGTCGCCGCCCAGACGGGCGACGAGGTCGTGGGGCCGGGCGGCCGCGCGCAACCGGGCCCCGACCTCGACGAGGACCGCGTCCCCGGCGGCGTGGCCGAGCAGGTCGTTGGTGGTCTTGAACGAGTCGAGGTCGACGTAGGCGACGACCACGACCTCGGTGGGGGCGAGCAGCGCGACCTGCGCGGCGAGCCAGGGCTCCACGACCCGTCGCGACGCACACCCGGTGAGCGCGTCGGTGTCGGCCTCGCCGCGGGCCCGTGACACGGCCGCCTCCCGCTGCACCTCCGAGGCGATGAGCCGGGCGAACAGCCGCATCGTCGGCAGGTGCGCCTCGACGTCCTCGGCAGGGTCGGAGTCGGCCGCACAGAGCGTGCCCCAGAGCGCCCCGTCGGGCATCTCGACGGGCACGGAGACGTAGACCCGGATGCCGAGCTCCTGGGCCGCGACGCTGTCGGGCCACACCGCGGCGACGTCGGTCGCGCACGGACGCTGCTCCGCGAGCGCCCGCTTGCACAGGGTGTCGTCCCACGGCACGACGGCACCCTCGGGCACCTGCAGGGATCCGGTGTTGCGCGTGTAGCGCACCTCCTGCAGGCCGTCGTCCTCGTGCACGACCGTGAGGTACGTCGACGCGAGGCCGGTCAGGTCGCCCAGCGCCTCCAGGAGAGGCCGGCTCAGGCCCTCGAGGTCGTCGGACTGCTCGACGGCGCTGGCGACGACGGTCAGCCCGGACGGCGCCGGCGAGGCCGGCGGCGCGTCCAGGGCGCGCACGAGGGGCGCGACCACCGAGGCGAGGCCGACCAGGTTCTCGTGGTCACGGCGGTTGAGCGAGGTGTGCGGCGTGCGGCTGATGGCGCACAGCGTGCCGAAGACGGTGCCGTCGCCGTCGAGGAGCGGGACCCCCGCGAACGACACGATGTCGAAGGCGGACGTCGACGGCAGCGCCTGCAGGGAGGGGTCGGACCGCGCGTCCCCGACCAGGAACCCGCCGTGCGTGACGACGCGGCCGCACCAGGTCACGGCGAGCGGCTCGGTGATCCGGTCCGGCCCGGGCGTCCCGTCCGCCAGCGCGGACAGCCGCACCGTGCGGTTGCCCAGGTGGTCCAGCACGCTCACGAAGGCGATGTCCATGCCCAGCTGCTCGCACACGAGCGTCAGCAGGCGACGAAGGGCCACCCGGGGCTCGCCCTCGACGAGGCCCGCGAGCTCCTGGAGCACGGGGACGGTGGTCATGGACCCCACCCTGACGGGCGGCGGACCCCTTGGTGGTCGAACCGGACCGATCAGACCGGTCGGGCAGCCCGGATGGCCCGTTCGGGCCACGGGCGGGTCCGGCGCACGACCGGCCGCACGCCGGCTCCTCGGGCGTGTCTCCCTAGGCGAAGATCATGCAGGAGGACGTGGCGTGCGCGACCTGCTTGCCGGCGGCGTCGAGCAGGACCGCCTCAGCCAGCGCCGTGCGCCGCCCGCGGTGGATCACCCGCCCCTCGGCGCGCAGCCGGCCCGAGTCGACGGTGACCGGGCGCAGGAACTTCACGGTCAGGTCGAGCGAGGTGTAGCCCTCCCCCGCCGCGAGCGTCGAGTGCACCGAGCAGCCGGCGGCGGTGTCGAGGAGGGTCGAGATCACGCCGCCGTGGACGGTGCCGAGCGGGTTGTAGTGACGCGCCTGCGGCACGAGCTCGACGTGGATCGCGCCGTGCTCGCCGCCGAAGTTCTCCATGCCGATCGTCTCGGCGACCGGCGCCGCGGGCAGCTCGCCGCGGCTCATCGCCAGGAGCTGCTCGAGCCCGGTCATCGCAGCCGGGTCCATCTGGGTCTGTGGCATGGACCCAGCCTGGCGCCCCTTGGCTGGGTCTGTCAACAAGACCTAGAGTGTGAGCATGGCCACGACCCCCGCGACGCACCCGACCCCGCCGGCCCTCGCCTGGTCGACCGACAACTGCCAGGTCGCGCGGGCGATGACGATCCTGGGCGAGAAGGGCACGATGGTCGTGCTGCGCGAGGTCTTCAACGGCGTACGCCGCTTCGCCGACATGCAGCGCCACAGCGGCCTGCCCCGCCAGGTGCTGAGCAACCGCCTCGCCCTGCTCGTCGAGCACGACATCCTGCACCGGGTCCCCTACCGCGACGAGGGCAGCCGCGAGCGCCACGAGTACCGCCTGACCACCAAGGGCTTCGAGCTCTACCCCGTGCTCGCGGCCGTCGCCGACTGGGGCGCCCGCTGGTACGCCGACCCCGACGGCCCGCCGGTCGAGCTCACCCACCGCGACTGCGGGTCGCCGGTCAGCGCGGTCCTGGAGTGTCGCGAGGGCCACCGCGTCGACGACCCGCGCGACGTCGTACCCCGCCCGGG
>CALRVO020000144.1:0-8542 GCA_943371595.1 Sphingomonas paucimobilis | reverse complement strand
CCTCCGGTCCGGTCACGGTCCGCTCCGGCGGCAGCGAGGAGACGCCGGTCGACGTCGCACCGGGCCGGACCACCGTCGTGCCGCTCGACGAACGCGCCGCGGTCGTCACCGGCGAGGGCGACCTGGCCCCCGGGCTGGTCGCTGGGCGGTTCTCGTCGCCCCTGGCCAGCTTCGACTGCCGGCCCCCGGTCTTCGACCAGTGGTTCACCGGGGTGGGCGCCGGTGCCAAGCACCGCTCGATCCTGCAGCTGGTCAACCCCGACGAGGGACGCGCGGTCGTCGACGTCACCGTCCTGGGTGCCGACGGGGCCGTCAAGGCCCCGCAGCTGCTCGGGGTGACGGTCGAGGGCGGGGCCTCCCGCTCGCTGCCCCTCGCTGAGATCCTGCCCCGCCGCGACGAGCTCGCCCTCCACGTGACCGTGGTCCGCGGCCGCATCGCCGCCAGCGTCCGCGACACCGTCCGCGGGCTCGGCGGGGGGCGGACCGGCGACGACGGACTGGCCTCGCAGGCCGCTCCCGTCACCCGCAACTTGATGCTCGGCGTCCCCAGCGGCTCCGGCCCGCGCACCCTCGTGCTGGCCAACCCGACGACCTCCCAGGGGCGCGCGACCATCTCGCTGGTGACGCGCGACGCGGTCTTCGTCCCCGAGGGTCTCGAGCCGGTCGACCTCCCGCCGCAGAGCGTGGTCGTCGTCCCCGTGGCCCAGGTGCTGCGCGACGCCGGCACCGGCGACGACCAGGCGGTCGGCGTCCAGGTCGAGTCGACCGTCGCCGCGACGGCGAGCCTGTCGATGTTCGTCAAGGGTGACCTCGCCACCGCCGTGCCCAGCGAACCCCTGTCCGGCGCCGGCACCGCCGTGCTCCCCGACGGCGACAAGGGGCTCGTGCTCGGTGACGCCCGCGCTCCCGGGGTCGTGACCGTCGTGGCCCGCGACGCCCGCGGCGAGGTGCTCGACGAGCAGCGCGTCCAGGTCGGGCCCGGTCGGGCCGGCACCCTCGCCCTGCCCGACGAGGCGCGCCTGCTCACCGTCACCCCGGCACGCACCTCGGTCGCCGCGGTGGTGCTCGTCGTCTCGGACGGGGGTGCGACGGTCGTCCGGCTGCGGGAGCCCGTCACCACTGGCCTGGTCCCGGACGTCTCCGTCGGCCTGCCCTGACGGCGCTGGCTCAGAGGCCCAGGTCGGCCAGGATCTCGGGCAGGGCGTCGACCGGGACGTCGTAGGGGACGAAGGCCGACGGGTGCTCGCACAGCCGGTCGATGACCCGCTGGGTCGGGACCTGCACGTCGGGGGAGCGCGAGTCGCCCAGCTCGACCACCCGCACCCCGGCCGGGGCGAACGCCGAGAGGTGCAGGGCCGAGCCCGCGCACCCGGCGAGGACCGAGGCACCGGCGGCGAGCCGGAGCTGCTCGGCGATCCCGAGCGACTCGGGTACGACGACCCGGAAGCCCGCGCCCGCGAAGGCCGCCTCCAGCGCGAGGTCGTGGGTCTCGTCGGTCCGCGTCGGCCGGCCGGCCGCCCGTCGCTCGCGGTTGAACGCGGTACGGGTCAGGAACACGCGCTCACCGTCGGGGTCGTGGTCGGCCCGGCCGCCGGCCGCGGCGGCCATCCGGTGCCAGACCGCGCGCGCCTGCGGCCACGCCCAGCCGTTGACGACGATGCCCCGACCGGGCACCAGCAGCCGCTCGGCCACGAGGTTGTCGTCCTCGACCACCTCCAGCGGCACCCCGCCCCAGCCGGCCAGCTCCACCAGCTCGGTCTGCCAGGCCGAGACGCCGCGGAAGCGGCTCATGAAGTTGTGGAACACGATCCCCGATACGTCGGCGACCTCGGGACCCTCGGGCCACAGAGTGGTCAGGGTCTCGGCGAAGAAGTGGCCGAAGTGCTGGGTCCAGTGCCCGCCGTAGAGCCAGGTGCCCTCGAGGCGTCGGGCCCCCGCCCGCTGGCGCGCAGGCACCCGCCCCGGGTCGGCCTGCGCCACCTGGGCGCCCACGAGACCGCCGATCTTCTGCGAGGCCACGACCAGCCGGCCGTCGGCGTCGTGGACGGCACCCCGGATCCACCGGGTCGGCTCGACGATCGTGCGCAGGTCACCGCGCCGCACCCGGGTCAGGATCGCGTCGGGCACCTCCGTCAGGTCCGGCGGCCCCTCGACCGGCTCGTGCGGGAAGGTCGGCAGCGCCCAGCCTGCGACCGGCCACGACGAGCTCACGAGGGGTGCTGCGCCTGGGGCTCGGTCCACCTGCGCAGGCTACCGAGGACCCGTCAGGTCTCGTCCTGGTCCTCGCCCACGCGCGGGTCGACGACCTCGGGCGCCACCCCGAGCAGCTCGGCCACCTGCTCCACGACGACGGTGAGCACCATCGCCTCGAGGTCGCTGCGTGAGCTGCTGCGGTGCTCGATCGGACGCCGGAAGACGACCAGGCGCGACGGTGTCGCGCCCGACCCGCGCACCAACGACGACAGGGGCACCGTCCCGGCGTCCCAGTCGTCGGGCACCTGCGGAGCGTCCTCGACGGCGTACTCCACGAGGCCGAGGTGCTCCTGCCACCGTTCCTCGATGTCGGAGACCACCGACAGCACGAGCGCGTCGAACCGGTCCCGGGCCGTGCGGACCTCGGGGGTACCCGGGTCCCGGGGGAAGACCGCCGGCCCACGCATGCCCCGGTCACGCCGGTCGCGGGTACGACGTCGGGCCCGACCGGTCTCGTTGCGCTGCACCACGACCGCGAGCCTAGGCGGCGCAGGGGGCGCGGACGGGTACGGTCACCTCGTGAGTCTCCGCCGTTGTTCGCGCACCCCCTGCGGCCGCCCCGCGGTGCAGACCCTCACCTACGTCTACGCCGACCAGACCGCCGTCCTCGGCCCGCTCGCCACCTACGCCGAGCCCCACGCCTACGACCTGTGCGCCCTGCACAGCGAGCGGCTCTCCGCGCCCCGCGGGTGGGAGGTGCTGCGCCTGGCCACCGACCTGCCCGACCGGGGTCCCAACCACGACGACCTGCTGGCGCTCGCCGACGCCGTGCGCGAGGCCGGTCGTCCGACCACCCCGCCGCGCCCGGCGCCGGCCGACGAGACCGGGCGCGAGACCTCCCGCCGCGGCCACCTGCGCGTCCTGACCACCGACTGACCACCGACTGACCACCGGCGCCACGACCCGGCCCACTAGGGTCTGGGACATGGCTCTCGATCCCGCCACCGTCCGCGCCATCTTCAAGGCCTACGACGTGCGGGGGACGGTGCCCGACCAGCTCGACGACGAGCTCGCCCGCGCCACCGGACGCGCGTTCGTCCAGGTCGTCGGCGCCACCGAGGTGGTCGTCGGCTACGACATGCGACCCAGCTCGCCGGGCATGGCCGGGGCGTTCGCCGACGGGGCCACCCAGGCCGGCGCCGACGTCACGATGATCGGGCTCGCCTCCACCGACCAGCTCTACTTCGCGTCGGGGCACCTCGCGATGCCCGGCGCGATGTTCACCGCCAGCCACAACCCCGCGCAGTACAACGGCATCAAGATGTGTCGCGCGCTCGCCACGCCGATCGGCCTCGAGACCGGCCTGGCCGACATCCGCGACCTCGTGCTGTCGGGCGACTTCGCGCCCGCGACCCGCAGCGGCTCGATCACCGAGCACGACGTGCTCGAGGCGTACGCCGCCCACCTCGTCTCCCTGGCCCCCGTCAGCGGGCGTCGCCTCAAGGTCGTCGCCGACGCCGGCAACGGCATGGCCGGCCACACCGCCCCGGCGGTGTTCGGTCGTCTCGGCGACGCCGTCGAGCTGGTGCCGCTCTACTTCGAGCTCGACGGCAGCTTCCCCCACCACGAGGCCAACCCGATCGAGCCCGACAACCTCGTCGACCTGCAGGCCAAGGTCCTCGAGGTGGGGGCCGACATCGGCCTGGCCTTCGACGGCGACGCCGACCGCTGCTTCCTGGTCGACGAGCGCGGCCGTGCCGTCTCGCCCTCGACCCTGACCGCCCTGATCGCGGAGCGCGAGCTCGCCAAGGACCCCGGCGCGACGGTCATCCACAACCTGATCACCAGCCGGGCCGTGCCCGAGCTGGTCACCGAGCTCGGCGGCCACCCCGTGCGCACCCGCGTCGGCCACTCGTTCATCAAGGCCACGATGGCCGAGACCGACGCGATCTTCGGCGGCGAGCACAGCGGTCACTTCTACTTCCGCGACTTCTGGCGCGCCGACTCCGGCATGCTCGCCGCGCTGCACGCGCTCGCGGCCCTGGCCGGTCACGACGGCACGCTCAGCGACCTGCTCGCCCGCTACGAGCGCTACCCGCTGTCGGGCGAGATCAACAGCACCGTCAGCGACGCCGCGGCGATCACCGCCGCGATCGAGGCGACCTACGCCGACCGCGACGGTGTCACCACCGACCACCTCGACGGGCTGACCGTCAGCCACGCCGACTGGCAGTTCAACGTGCGCTCGTCCAACACCGAGCCCCTGCTGCGGCTCAACGTGGAGGGCCAGGACGAGGCCACCATGACGGCGGTGCGCGACGACGTGCTCGCCCTGATCCGCGGAGGAACCCCCTGATGACCCGAATCGACCCCGCCCTGCTCGAGATCATCGTGTGCCCCGACTGCCGTGGCGAGCTCGCGCTCGTCGAGCAGGCCGGGGCCAGCGAGCTGGTCTGCCAGTCCTGCGGGCTGGCCTACCCGGTGCGCGACGACATCCCCGTGCTCCTCGTCGACGAGGCGCGCCGACCTTGAGCTGGTTCGACGAGTCCCGGCTCGACGACGAGGTCGCCCTGGGGGCGGCCGACCTCCGCCTGCGCACGCTCGCCGAGTCCGGCGCCCGCGTACGCCGTGAGGCCGGGGGAGCGGCCGAGGCGACGGCGATCGGGGTCACCCGCGCCCAGGAGGCGCGACCGCGCGCCGTGATCGCCGCGGGACCCGACTCCCGGCTGCTGCGCGCGGTCCTCGAGCCCTTCTGCCCGGTGCCGTTCGTGGCCTGGCCCGGGCCCGCGCTGCCGGGCTGGGCCGGCAGCCTCGACCTGGTCGTCGTCCTGGCCCCGGTCGGCTCCGACTCGGGGGCCGCCTCGGCCGTCGCCGAGGCCGTGCGCCGTGGCTGCCAGGTGGTGGTGGCCTGCCCGCCGACCTCGATGGTCGCCGAGCACGCCCAGGGCCGGTGGACCACCGTGCTGCCCACCGTCACCGACGACCAGCTCGCCACCGCCGTCGTGATGCTCTCCTACCTCCACCAGGTCGGCCTCGGCCCCGAGGCCGAGGCCGACACCGTCGCCGAGGCGCTCGACGCGGTCGCCATCTCGTGCTCGCCGCTGCGCGACATCTCGATCAACCCCGCCAAGATGCTGGCGATCTGCCTCGCCGACGCCAACCCGTTGGTCTGGGGCGGGTCGGTGCTGGCCGCGCGAGCCGCGCGCCGGGTCGCCGAGTCGATCCGACGCTCCAGCGGTCGCACCGCCCTGGCCGGGGACGCCGAGCACCTGCTGCCGGTCATCGAGGCGACCCGTCAGCGCGACGTCTTCGACGACCCGTTCGCCGAGAGCGGCGGCAGCGGCGACCTGCGCCCGGTGCTCGTGGTCCTCGACGACGGCGCCGACGACCCGGTGGTGCGCGAGCACCGCGGCCGGTTGCAGGCGGCCGCGGCTGCGCGTGGCGTCCGGGTCGAGACCGTCACCGCCGACGCCACCGGTGAGGTAGCCCGCTACGCCGAGCTGCTGCTCACCGGCACCTACGCCGCGGAGTACCTCCGCCTCGGTCTCGTCGACGACTGAGCCGGCGCCACCGCCCGGGCGTCACCGGGCAACCCGGCGATCGGGCGGTCGGCGCGAGAGCGCCGCCGGACTCGTCTACGCTGACCCGGGTGAGTGCTGGCCTCTTCGGACTTCTCGACGACATCGCGGCGATCGCGCGCCTGGCCGCAGCGTCGGTCGACGACGTGGCGGCCGCCGCGGGGCGGGCCAGTGCGAAGGCCGCAGGCGTCGTGGTCGACGACACCGCCGTGACCCCGCAGTACGTCCAGGGCGTCGCCGCCCAGCGCGAGCTCCCGATCATCAAGAAGATCGCCATCGGCTCGCTGCGCAACAAGCTGCTCTTCATCCTCCCCGCGGCGCTGCTGCTCAGCCAGTTCGCGCCCGACTGGGTGCTCCCGCTGATCCTCGTGTGCGGCGGCACGTTCCTGGCCTACGAGGGCGCCGAGAAGGTCTGGGAGCGGATCAGCGGCCACCACGCCACCGGCGAGGAGGGCCTGTCCGCCGAGATCACCCCGGAGCAGGAGAAGACGATGACCGCCGGGGCGATCCGCACCGACTTCATCCTCTCGGCCGAGATCATGGTGATCGCGCTCAACGAGGTGATCGACGAGCCCTTCTTCTCCCGGGCAGCGATCCTGGTCGTCGTCGCCCTCGGCATCACCGTCCTGGTCTACGGCGTCGTCGGGCTGATCGTGAAGATGGACGACGTCGGGCTGGCCCTGGCGCAGCGGTCCTCGGCCGTCGCGCAGAAGGTCGGGCTCGCCCTGGTCCGCGCGATGCCGGGCCTGCTCGCCGTCATCTCGGTCGTCGGCACCGCCGCGATGCTCTGGGTCGGCGGCCACATCCTCATCGTGCAGCTCCACGAGCTCGGGGTCGACGCGCCCTACGACGTGGTCCACCACCTCGAGGAGGAGGCGGCCCACGCGCTCGAGGCCGTCGGCGGGATCGTCGGCTGGCTGGTCAACACGGCGTTGTCGGCGGTGGTCGGCCTGGTCGTCGGAGCGGTCGTCGTCGCCGTGATGCACGTGGTCCCCACGAAGAAGGACGCAGCCGCGTCGCACTGACCCGGGAATTGCCCCATCTCCCAGGCGCTGTCCTACCCTGGAACGGTCGCGTGGGAGATCCCGACAGCGCGCAGATGCGCGACGCAGACGCCACAGCAGCATCCTGAGGAGACACTCATGGACTACAAGGTCGCTGACCTTTCCCTGGCCGACTTCGGCCGCACCGAGATCGCGCTCGCCGAGCACGAGATGCCGGGTCTGATGGCGATGCGCGAGCGCTTCGCCGACTCCCAGCCGCTCGCCGGTGCGCGCATCGTCGGGTCGATCCACATGACGATCCAGACGGCCGTGCTCATCGAGACGCTGGTCGCGCTCGGCGCCGAGTGCCGCTGGGCCTCGTGCAACATCTTCTCGACCCAGGACCACGCTGCTGCGGCCGTCGTCGTCGGACCCAACGGCACCGTCGACAACCCCTCGGGCGTCCCGGTCTTCGCCTGGAAGGGCGAGACGCTGGAGGAGTACTGGTGGTGCACCCAGCAGATCCTCGACTGGGGCGACGAGCTGCCCAACATGATCCTCGACGACGGTGGCGACGCGACCCTGCTGGTCCACCTCGGCGTCCAGGCCGAGAAGACCGGTGTCGCGCCTGACCCGGCGACCGCCAAGAGCGGCGAGCAGAAGATCATCTTCGAGGTGCTCAACAAGGTCCTGGCCGAGAACAAGGACTACTGGGGCCCGATCGCCAACTCGATCAAGGGCGTCACCGAGGAGACCACCACCGGCGTCCACCGTCTCTACGAGATGATGCGCGAGGGCTCGCTGCTCTTCCCGGCGATCAACGTCAACGACTCGGTCACCAAGTCGAAGTTCGACAACAAGTACGGCTGCCGCCACTCGCTGATCGACGGCATCAACCGCGCCACCGACGTCCTCATCGGCGGCAAGGTCGCGGTCGTGTGCGGCTACGGCGACGTCGGCAAGGGCTCGGCCGAGTCGCTGCGCGGCCAGGGTGCCCGCGTCATCGTGACCGAGATCGACCCGATCTGCGCGCTGCAGGCGGCCATGGACGGCTACCAGGTGACCACCCTCGAGGAGGCCCTGCCGACCGCCGACATCATCGTCACCGCCACCGGCAACCGCGACGTCGTCACCGTCGACCACATGCGCGCGATGAAGCACAACGCGATCGTCGCCAACATCGGTCACTTCGACAACGAGATCGACATGGCCGGCCTCGAGGCCGACGGGGTCGCCGAGCGCAAGACCGTCAAGCCGCAGGTCGACCTGTGGACGTTCCCCGACGGCAAGGCGATCATCATCCTGTCCGAGGGTCGCCTGATGAACCTCGGCAACGCCACCGGGCACCCGTCGTTCGTGATGTCCAACTCCTTCACCAACCAGGTCCTGGCGCAGATCGAGATCTACACCAAGACCGAGGAGTACCCCGTCGGCGTCTACGTGCTGCCCAAGCACCTCGACGAGGAGGTCGCCCGCCTCCACCTCGACGCCCTCGGCGTCAAGCTGACGACGCTCAGCGACGACCAGGCCTCCTACCTCGGCCTCGACGCGCAGGGCCCGTTCAAGCCCGAGACCTACCGCTACTGATCGGTCGCTCCCTGGCTCCTCGCTCCGCAGGCCCGCCATGCTCTCGTAGGGCTGCCGCCGGCCTGGTAGGGCGGGCCTGACCGGAGCGGGGGTCCGCCACTGCGCTCCGTGCGCCGTGTGGCCCGGAGATGCTGGGCTGGGGGCGCCTTCGGGTGGCCCGGTCCGCAACCCGGGTCGCGACGGAGCGAACGTCCGCGACGA
>CALRVO020000143.1:0-8565 GCA_943371595.1 Sphingomonas paucimobilis | reverse complement strand
GGCGTTCGTGCTGAGCACCAGCGCCGACTCGACGCCGACTCGACGCCAGCCCGACGTCAGCCCGACGTCAGCAGGAGGCGGCGAGGTCCTCGGCCTGGTTGGCGGCGTACCCGTCCTTGAGCGTGCCGACCGAGCCACCGGTCACGGCGTCGGTGGCGGGCTGCTTCTTCTTCCTGGCCGGCGCCGGGGCCGGCGCGTCGCCCTCGGACCGGTCGATCGCCTCGGCGACCTTGCGGTGGATCAGATCGATGTCGGGGGCGGCCGTGTTGATCATCGGCGGCACCAGGGAGAGGGTCGCGACCTTCTGGCTCTTGGCCTTCATCGCCAGGTCGAGGAACGTGCTGACCTCGGAGGCCGGCACGTCGGTCTTGACCATGTCGGAGGTCGCCTTGGCGATGTCCTCGAAGTTGCGCAGGGCCGCGGCAGGGCTGACCTGCTGCAGCATCGCGTTCATCACGCACTTCTGCCGCGCCATCCGCGAGTAGTCGTCGGAGCCCTCGCGGGCCCGGGCGTACCAGAGCGTCTCGAACCCGTCGAGCTTGCGGGTGCCGGCCTCGACGGTGCCGGTGACCGCGTCGCCGGGCAACCCGATCGGGATCGGCTGGCGCACGTTGAGGGTCACGCCGCCGACCGCGTCGACGAGGTTCTTGAAGCCCTCGAGGTTGACCATCGCCCAGTAGTTGATCCGCAGCCCGGTGATGCCCTCGATCGCCATGATCGTGGCGTCGACGCCGGGCTCGTCGGAGTCGGGGAAGAGCTCGGTGTTGTCCTGGGCCCACGTGCTGACCCCGTTGAGCATGCAGCCCTCGCAGTCGAAGCCGTCGGGGAACTGCTCGGCCATCACCGACCCCTTGCGGAACGGGAAGTCGGCCATGTTGCGCGGAAGCCCGATCAGGACGGTCTTGCCGGTGACCTCGTCGATCGAGGCGACGGTCATGGAGTCGGTGCGCAGCCCCCAGCGCCCGGCGCCGGAGTCACCGCCCATGAGCAGCACGTTGTAGCGCCCGTGGTGGGCGTCGGAGGCCGCCCCGTCACCGAAGGTGGTGAGGATGAAGTCGCGCTGGACCGCGACGAGGTGGGCGGTGAAGAGCAGGATCCCGGCCACCCCGAGCGCGAGCATCCCGTTGACCCCGATGGCCATGCGACGGTGGCTCATCGAGTAGCTCAGCGGCTGCCCGATCCGCCAGGCGTCGAGGAACAGCGCGGCCCAGCCGACGGCCGCGGCGATCAGCACGAGGTTGAGCCAGAAGAGCACCGTCGTGTTGACCGCCAGGCTCAGCGCGAGGCCGTGGTCGATGGCGACCAGGAAGGCCATCGCCAGCGTCACCCCCAGCAGGCCCAGGTAGGTGCGGAAGGCGATCAGGCCGACCTTGCGGTTGCCGGCGACGAGCTGGGCGGTACCGGGCGCGACCAGGGTCATCGCCATCAGCGACAGCGCGCGTCGGAACCGCACCTGGGCGGCGCGCTCGGCGACCGGGGTCGCGGAGAGGGCCTGGAGTGCGGACGGGGCAGACAGGACAGACATCAGGGGAAGAGCTCTCTGCTGGGGAAGGAAGCAGGTGCTGGCCAGTATCACCAGTCACACGCGCCACACGCGTCGTGACGCGCCGATGACCCCGGGAACGTCGCCGCGTCGGGCGTGAGGGCCCGCCGGCGTGATACGACGGGGTCAGGCCTCGCGGCTGCGCTCGATCTCCTGCTTCTTGGCCAGCCGGTGCGCGCGCCGGATCTCGGCCTCGCGCGCCCGGCGTACCTCCTCGGGCGACTCGACCACCAGCGGCGGGATCTCGCGCGGGCTGCCGTCGGCGTCGATGGCCACGAAGACGAAGTAGGCCGACGCGACGTGCAGGCCCTGGGTCGACGGGTCGTTCCACGGCTGCGCCTCGACCCGGACGCCGACCTCCATCGACGTGCGGCCGGCCCAGTTGACCTGGGCGTAGGTCCGCAGGATGTCGCCGACGTGCACCGGCGCCAGGAAGGCCATCTCGTCGAGCGCCGCCGTGACCGCCGGGCCGCCGCTGTGCCGCTGGGCCACCGCCCCCGCGGTGGAGTCGGCGAGCTTGACGATCTCGCCACCATGGATGTTGCCCAGCAGGTTGGCCTCGCGGCCCGACATCATCACCGCGAGCGAGACGCGGGCGAAGGACGGGGGTCGGCCCGGGTCGGTCATGGGCCGACCGTAGCGCTCGTGGTGGATGCACGGGATCCGACCGCGGGCCCGGTAGCGTCTCCCCCCATGAGTGAACGCCCGGGCAGTGGCGGGCCCGGCGACGGGCCCGAGTTCGGCTGGCTGTACGGCCGCCCGCCGGGCGCCGACGACCCGCAGGCCCCCGAGGCCACCCGCAAGATCCCGGTCCAGCCGCGTCCGGGTCAGGCGGCGCGCCGACTGCCGCCCCCCAGCGCCCACCAGGGCACCGGTCCCCGCCCCCCGGCCCCTGCGCCGTCGCCGTACGGCCCCGGGCAGCCCCCGCAACAGCCCCTCCCACCGCCCGGCCGCACCGGGGGTGGCGGTGGTGGCAGAGGTGGCGGAGGCGGGTTCTGGGCCCGGCGCCTGCGTCGGCCGCGCTTCTGGGTGCGCACCGTGCTGGTGCTGCTCCTGGTGTGGGTGGTCTTCATCGTGGCGGTGCCGTTCGTCACCTGGCAGAGCGCCGAGCAGGTCGCGTTCGAGCCCGACGGCGACCGGCCCGGCGACCAGGACGGCACGACCTACCTGCTCGTCGGCAGCGACTCCCGGCGCGACCTGAGCGCGGCCGAGCGCAAGAAGCTCAGCACCGGCAACCCCCAGTCCAACCTGACCGACACCATGCTCATCCTGCACACCGGCGACGGTCCGAGCGTGCTGCTGTCGGTGCCGCGCGACACCGTCGTCGACCGCCCCTACTTCTCCGGCAAGATCAACGGCGCCTACGGTCGCGGCGGCGCACCGCTGCTCACGCGCGTCATCGAGGCCGAGACCGGCATCCGCATCGACAAGTACGTCGAGATCGGGCTCGGCGGTGTCGCCGACGTCGTCGACGCGGTCGGCGGCATCGAGGTCTGCCCGGTCGAGCGCCTCAAGGACCCCCTGGCCGGGCTCGACGTCAAGAAGGGCTGCCAGGACATCGACGGCGCCACCGCGCTGGCCTACTCCCGCTCGCGCAAGCAGTCGACGTTCGGCGACCTCGAGCGCGTCCGACGCCAGCGCGAGGTCATCGGCGCGATCGGCGACAAGGTGCTGTCGCCGTGGTCGGTGCTCAACCCCGTGCGCTGGTGGCGGCTCAACAAGGCCGTGCCGTCGTTCTTCGCGTTCGGCGAGGGCATGAGCTCGGTCGACGCGAGCCGGTGGGCGCTGGCGATGACCAGGACCAGCAACGGCGACAACCTCACCTGCACGATGCCGGTCACCGACCTGAGTGCCAGCACCTGGGACCGCGACCGCGCCGACCCGCTGTTCCAGGCGATCATCGACGACGACACCGGCGCGATCACCAAGCAGCAGTGCACCCCCAACGGGATCGTGCGCTGACGCGCCGGTGAGACTGGGGTCATGACGACCTCGTACGAGACCCTCGACTGGTCCGTCGACGCCGACGGTGTCGCGACCCTCACCCTGAACCGTCCCGACGCGCTCAACGCCTTCGACCTGACGATGGCGCGCGAGCTGCTCTCGGTCTTCACGACCGAGGCGCTCGACGACGACGTGCGCGCCGTGGTGGTCACCGGCGCCGGGCGCGCGTTCTGCGCCGGGATGGACCTCTCGGCCGACGGCAACGTCTTCGGGCTCGACGAGTCGCTCGAGGTCACCCCCGAGCTGCTCCGCGAGCGCCTCGACGACCCGGCGTACGCCGACGGGGTCCGCGACACCGGAGGACGCGTGACGCTGGCGATCCACGCCCTGCCCAAGCCGGTCATCGCCGCGATCAACGGCCCGGCCGTCGGCATCGGCGCCACGATGACGCTCGCCATGGACCTGCGACTGGCCTCGACCAAGGCCCGCATCGGGTTCGTCTTCGGTCGCCTCGGCATCGTGCCCGAGGCCGCCTCGACGTGGTTCCTGCCCCGCATCGTCGGGGTCCAGCAGGCCCTCGAGTGGGTCTACGCCGCCGACATCCTGACCGCCGAGCAGGCCCTGGCCGGGCGGCTGCTGCGCTCGGTCCACGAGCCCGACGACCTGCTGCCGGCCGCCCTCGAGCTGGCCCGCTCGTTCGTGGTCGACCGCTCACCGGTGGCCCTGGCCCTGGCTAAGCAGCTCGTGTACGGCAACGGCGCCGCCGCCCACCCGCTCGACGCGCACCTGTCGGACTCGGTCGCCATGTGGCACACCTCGGTCGGCGACGGCAAGGAGGGCGTCGCCGCCTTCCTCGCCAAGCGCACCCCGCAGTTCACCTCCAAGGCCTCCCAGGCGCCCCGGATCTTCCCGGAGGCCTGACCGACCCGTCGGGGTAGTCCCGGGGCTAGGCAGCGAGGGAGGCGCGCAGCTTGCGCAGGATGCCGCCGAGCAGGCGGGAGACCTGCTCCTGGCTGACGCCGACCTCGGCGCCGATCTCGGCCTGGGTGCGGTTCTCGAAGTAGCGCAGCTCGATGATGCGGCGGTCGCGGGTCGGCAGCGACGCCATCAACGGGCGCAGCGCGAGCCGGGCCTCGGCGCTGGCGAAGGCCGGGTCGAGGTCGCCCATCCGGTCGATCGGGGACTCCACGGTCTCACCGTCGGGACGGGGGGCGTCGAGGGAGACCGGGGTGAAGCAGCCGCTGGCGGAGAGGGCGTCGACGACCAGCGTGATCGGCTCGTCGAGGTGGACGGCGATCTCGGCCGGACGCGGGCTGCGGCCCAACCGCTGGGTGAGCTCGGCGTCGGCCTGGGTGACTCGGGCCTGGACCTCCTGCACCGACCGCGGCGGGCGCACGGTCCAGCCGGAGTCGCGGAAGTAGCGGCGGATCTCGCCGCGCAGGGTGGGGACCGCATAGCTGAGGAAGTCGTCGCCCACCGTGGAGTCGAAGCCGCGCACCGCCTTGATCAGGCCCAGGTAGGCGACCTGGTCGATGTCCTCGGCCGGGATGCCGCGACCGTGGTAGCGGCGGGCGATGTCGGACGCCACGGCCATGTTGACGCGGATGACCTCGTCCTCGTAGCGGGCACGGGCCGCGCCCCGGCTCGCCCGGGCACGGGAGAGCAGCCGTGCCGTCTCGACGCGTCGACGCGCGTCGCTGACCATGCGACTCGACCCCATGTGCGAGCTACCTTCCGGATCGAGCCCCTGGCGAGGGGCTCGAGGACACTTCGGTGATACGGCCGGAGGCGTGTGGACGACTCCTGTGACTGATGTTGTCACAGCAGGGACGGATGTGACACTGCTTCACCCGAAGTTCATGGAACACAGACGCAGGGCGAAGCCGCCGGGTGGGGGGATCTCGGCGGCTTCGGCCGAGCCGTACCCGCCGGATCGGCGCGTATGCGGTCCGGTCGGGTGGTCGGTGACACGGCGGTAGCGTGGGCCCATGACCTCCCCCGTGGACCCAGGCACGGCATCCGGCTGGCAGGACCCCGCTGCGGTGTCGCTGATGCTCGACGACTGCACCACGTGGGCGGTCGTCGGGCTCACCACCAACACCGGGCGGACGGCGTACTCCATCGCCTCCCTGCTCCAGCAGCGCGGCAAGCGGGTCGTGCCGATCAACCCCGACGCCGCCGAGGTGCTCGGCGAGACCGGCTACGCGACGCTGGCCGACGTGCCGTTCCCGGTCGACGTCGTCGACGTGTTCCGGCGCTCGGAGGCCGCGGGCGAGTTCGCCGACCAGGCGGTCGCGATCGGAGCGAAGGGCGTGTGGTTCCAGCTCGGCGTGGTCGACGAGGCCGCGTTCGAGCGCACCCGCGCCGCGGGGGTGGCCATGGTGATGGACACCTGCCCGGCCATCGAGTGGCGCGAGCGGGGCTGACCGTGGGTCCCGGTGACGACCTCGAGGTGACCTCGGCCGTCACCGTCCCGGCCGTCGAGCTCGTCGAGCGCTTCAGCCGCTCGTCGGGACCGGGCGGCCAGTCGGTCAACACCACCGACAGCCGCGTCGAGCTCGAGTACGACGTGATGACGACGACCGCGCTCTCCGACACCCAGCGCGCCCGGGTCGTGGGCCGGCTGGGCTCGCCGGTGGTCGTGGTCGCCTCCGAGCACCGCTCCCAGCACCGCAACCGGGTGGCGGCCCGCGAGCGGCTGGCCGCGAGGCTGCGCGACGCGCTGCTGCCACCCCCGCCGCCGCGTCGGGCCACCAAGCCGACCCGGGGCTCGCAGCGGCGGCGCCTCGAGGCCAAGAAGCAGCGTGGCTCGACCAAGGCGCTGCGCGGCCGCGTCCGCGACGACTGACCGGCTCGCGACCGGTACCTGCGGACCGCCCCCTGGCACCTGCGACCGATGCCGCGACCCGCGGCCCGTCCCTAGCGTCGCTCCCGTGACCACCCACACCCTCCCCCGCACCAGGACACGCACGAGGGCGCGTGCCAGGACCGCGGCGATCCTGCTCTGTGACCCACGTGTCGCCGCCGTGCCGGTCCACGACGTCGGGGAGCCGCTCGTACGGCTGCCCCGCCACCTGTCCCCCACCCGCGAGCCCGTACGCCGGGGCCTGGCCGACCGCCTCGCGCTGGCCGCGACCCGCCTGCCGGCGGGGATCGGGCTGCGGGTCGTCGAGGGCCACCGGTCGGTCGCCGACCAGGCGGCCATCGTGGCGTCGTACTCCGCGCAGCTGCGGGCGCTGCACCCCGGGGCCGACGAGACGGCGATCCGGGAGCTCGCCAGCCGGTTCGTCGCACCGGTCGAGGTCGCGCCCCACGTCGCGGGCGCCGCGGTCGACCTGACCCTGGTCGACGCGTGCGGCGTCGACCTCGACCTGGGCACGCCGATCGACGCGACCCCCGAGCAGAGCGACGGACGGTGCTGGACCGCGGCCGACGGGATCGGCGCGGACGCCCGCGCCCACCGTGACCTGATGGCCAGGGCGCTGGGCGGGGCCGGGCTGGTCAACTACCCGACCGAGTGGTGGCACTGGTCCTACGGCGACCGGTACTGGGCGCTGGTCACCGGGGCGCCCGCCGCGACGTACGGCCCGGTCCGATGACCGCCGTCCTCGCGACCCGCGCCCCCGTGGGCCCGCGCCTCGACGTCGACCTCGACGCGATCGGCGCCAACACCCGGCTCTTCGCGTCGCGCACCCCGGGAGCGCTGATGGCCGTGGTCAAGGCCGACGGGTTCGGCCACGGCGCCGTCGCCGTCGCGCGCACCGCCCTGGTCCACGGCGCCTCGTGGCTGGGGGTGACCAGCATCGCCGAGGCCCTCGCCCTGCGGGCGGCCGACGTGCGGGCGCCGGTGCTCAGCTGGCTCAACCCCGTCGACGCCGACGTCGCCGCGGCGGTCGGGGCGGACGTCGACCTGGCCATGCCCAGCCTCGCGCACCTCGAGGCCGTCACGCGCGCGGCGCTCGGTCCCGGCCGGGCCGCCCGGGTCCACCTGCACCTCGACACCGGGATGGCCCGTGACGGTGCCGCGCCCGAGGACTGGCCCGCCCTGTGCCGGGCGGCCCGGCGGGCCGAGCGGTCGGGCCTGCTGCGCGTGGTCGGCGTGATGGGGCACCTCGGCTGCGCCGACGTGCCCGACGACCCGGCCAACGCGACCGGACGGGCCGCCTTCGCGTGGGGTCTCGACGTCGCGCGGTCCGCCGGGCTGCGCCCGCCGCTGCGCCACCTCGCCGCGACCGCCGCGACCCTGACGGACCCGGCCTCGCTGCACACGATGAGCCGCGTCGGCGCCGGCCTCGTGGGCATCGACCCCAGCGCGTCGACCCGTCTGTCCCCCGCACTCACCCTGACCGCCCCGGTGGTCGCCACCCGCCGGGTCGCGTCCGGCACGTCGGTCGGCTACGGCCACACCTGGTGCGCCGACCGGCCCACCACGCTCGCCCAGCTCCCGCTCGGGTACGCCGACGGGCTGCCGCGCTCGACGGGCGGCCGCGCGCAGGTCTGGCTGGCGGGGCGACGGCGTCCGGTCGTCGGGCGGGTCTCGATGGACCAGGTCGTGGTCGACCTGGGCGACGACGCGGTCCTGCCGGGCACGGTGGCCACCGTGTTCGGCCCGGGCCAGCACGGCGAGCCGACCGTCGCCGAGTGGGCCGCCTGGGCCGACACCATCGAGCACGAGATCGTCACCGGCATCGGCGCGCGGGTGGCCCGGTCATGACGACCCACGCCCGGCCCGACGCTCGGACCCGCGTCGCCGTCATCGGGGGCGGCGCCAGCTGCGAGCACGACGTGTCGCTCGCCAGCGCCGCGTCGGTCCGTGCGGCGCTGGAGTCCCTCGACGGCGGGGCGGCCTACGAGGTCGTGCGCCTGACCATCGACCCGCACGGCACGTGGCACGACGGCGGTGGCCGGCCGGTCGGGCTGACCGGCGCCGCGTGCCTGCTGCGCCGCTGCGACGTGGTGCTCCCGGTGGTCCACGGCCCGCACGGCGAGGACGGCACCCTGGCCGCGCTGGCCGACCTCGCCGGACTGCCCTGCGTCGGCTCGGGGGTTCGCGCCGGCGCCCTGGCGATGGACAAGTG
>CALRVO020000142.1:0-8580 GCA_943371595.1 Sphingomonas paucimobilis | reverse complement strand
CGGCCAGGCTGTCGGCCAGCACCATCCCGGGGCGGACGCGGGCGCGGTCGAGGTAGCTGCTCGCGAGCTCGGGCAGCACCAGGTCGCCCTTGGCGTAGGGGTTCTGGAAGGGGTTGAGGTCGAGGGCGAGACCGTAGGCGTGGGCCGAGAACCCGGAGGTCTGGCCGGTGGTCGGTCGACACACGTAGGCGCTGGTGTTGTTGCCGTCGCCGGTCGGCGGCAGGTCGAGCTCGTCGAGCGTGGTCAGCCGCATCTCCTCGATCGGGAAGTCGGCGGCGTAGAGCGCGCGGAACACCGAGACCACGTCGTCGGCCTCGGCGGCCGCGACCACCAGCTCACCGGTGTGAGCGCCGCCGTCGAAGCCGCGGAAGGCGACGGTGAGGTAGCGCAGGTCGGCGAGCGGCACCGGGCAGCCGGGCTTCCACGCCAGGCGGTCGGCGAGCGCGGGTGTCACCGGTCCGACGCTCGAGCGCCAGCGACCACCGGGCGGCGGCGCCAGCACGTCGCGCGTCGGGTAGCGGCGCTCGCGCAGCGTCGGCGGGGTCGGTCGCACGACGCCGTACCCGTCGGGGCGCAGCGGCAGGACGCGCTGCCCCAGGGGCCAGGTCGAGTACGTCGGCCCGGGGCTCGCCGTCGGGGTGCCGCTGGGCGTGCGTGGGGTCGGGGGCGGCACCGGTGCGGTGGACGTCGTGGCTGCGGTGGAGGCAGGGGGCGCGGTCGGCGCGACGGGGTCGGGGTCGGGGTCGGGGTCGGAGCACCCGGCGAGCGCGAGCCCCAGGGCCAGCACCGGCGCGGCGAGCCGGAGCCTCACAGCAGACGACGGTCGGAGGCCCACCGGGTGAGCTCGTGGCGCGAGGACAGCTGCAGCTTGCGCAGCACCGACGACATGTGGGTCTCGACGGTCTTGATCGAGATGAAGAGCTCCTTGGCGACCTCCTTGTAGGCGTAGCCGCGGGCGATCAGCCGCATCACCTCGCGCTCGCGCTCGGTGAGCCGGTCGAGGTCCTCGTCGACGGCGGCCAGCTCGATCGACCCGGCGAAGGCGTCGAGCACGAAACCGGCCAGGCGCGGTGAGAAGACCGCGTCGCCCTCGGAGACGCGGGTGATGGCGGCGACCAGCTCGGGGCCGGTGATCGTCTTGGTGACGTAGCCGCGGGCGCCGGCGCGGATGGTGCCGATGACGTCCTCGGCGGCGTCGCTGACCGAGAGCGCGAGGAAGCGGGTGCCGGCGGCGTGGCTGCGCCGCATCACCTCGGCTCCCCCGCCGCCGGGCAGGTGCACGTCGAGCAGGACGACGGCCGGGGCGTGGGTGGCGACGGCGCGCACCGCCTCCTCGACGTCGGCGGCCTCGGCCACGACCCGCACGACGCCGGCGCCGGCGGCCTCCAGCTCGGCCCGCACGCCGCGGCGGAACATCGCGTGGTCGTCGACCAGGACGACGGTGATCAGGTCGTGCGAGTCGGTCGGGCCGGGGCTCATGCGGGGTCTCCCTGGGGTCGGGGCAGGTGGAGCCGGACCTCGGTGCCGCCACCGGGCTCGGAGCGGACTTCGCCGGTGCCGCCGTGACGGTGCATCCGGTCGACGATGCTGCGGCGCACGCCGTGGCGGTCGTCGGCGACCGCGTCCGGGTCGAAGCCGACCCCGCGGTCGCGCACGAAGACGTCGACGGCGGCGTCGCTGATCTCGGCGTAGACGTCGACGCGGGGCACGCCGGCGTGCTTGGCGGCGTTGGTCAGCGACTCGCGGGTCGCGGCGACGACCGGTCGCAGGACCTCGTCGAGCGGGGCGTCGCCGACGGTGACGACGTCGACGCTGATGCCGTGGGCGTCCTCGACCTCGGCGGCGACGCCGCGCAGGGCGCTGGCGACCGAGGACTCGTCGGTGGACTCGGCGGCGAAGAGCCACGACCGCAGGTCGCGCTCCTGGGCCCGGGCGAGACGGGACACGGCGGCCTGGTCGCCGGCGTTCTTCTGGATCAGGGCCAGGGTCTGCAGCACCGAGTCGTGCAGGTGGGCCGCGACGTCGGCGCGCTCCTGGGTGCGGACCCGCTCGGCGCGCTCGTCGGACAGCTCGGTCGCGAGCCGCCACACCCACGGTCCGACGACGACGACGATGCCGACCACCCCGAGGCCGCCGGCGATCACCGCGCCCCGCGCCTGGCGCAGGGAGCCCTCGTCGAGGCCGAGGATGAACAACGCCGACAGCAGCAGCGCGAGACCGGCGGCGACCCGGGCGTAGGACGCCCACCCGCCGGAGCCGAACACGATGCGCAGCGGGTTGAGGCGCCCGTTGACGTCGAACCACCGCTCACGCTGGGCCTCGTCGGCCTGACGCCACAGCAGGGCCACCCCGACGACGGCGATGGTCAGGGGCCAGAACACCGCGCCCTGCCCGAAGACCGCCTGCACCGTGAAGACCGCGGCCACCCCCAGCGCCCCGAGCACGATCACCGGGCCCGCGTCGCTGAGCCGTCGTCGTACGCCGGGGCGGCGGCCACCACGGGTGGCGCTCTCGAGCCCGGGCGCGGCGTGGGTGAAGCCCGACCCGGCCGGCAGGAGGACCCAGAAGGCGGCGTAGAGGAAGAGCCCGAGCCCACCCAGCGCCGTGGTGACCACGAAGCCGAGCCGGACCCACAGCACGGGCACGGCCAGGTGCTGGGCCAGGCCGGACGCGACGCCGCCGACGACCGCGTCGTGCAGGTCGCGGGTCGCGCGCCGGTAGGGGCGCGCCAGGCCCGGGACCGGGCTCGGGGTCGGGGCGGGGCTCGCGGGCGGGCCGGCGGACAGGGTGGTCATCTCAGGATCCATCGTCACACAGCGCGGCGGTGGTCCCCATGAGGTGAGACCCCGGCCCGACCCTGAGAGCCAGGGGCTCAGGAGTGCGGAAGGATCAGGGGCGTCCCCGATGGTGGGACGCCCCCGACGAGACCACGCTGAAGACATGAGCACCCACCCCGCCCGATCCGAAGCACCGCCGCAGCCGCCGCCCGGCGACGGCCCGCGAGTCACCCGTGACGAGGTCCGCGACCTGTCCCGACTGCGTCGCTCCCGCGATGACCGCAAGATCGGCGGCGTCGCCGGCGGACTGGCCCGTCACCTCGACATCGACCCGATCATCCCCCGGGTCCTGCTGGTGGTGCTCGTGTTCTTCGGCGGCGCCGGCATCCTGCTGTACGCCGCGCTCTGGCTGGTCGTGCCGGTCGAGGGCAGCGACGAGGCCACCGTGCGGCTCGACGACCGCAGCCGCACCGTGGCCCTGGTGATCGTCGGCGCGATCGCGGCGCTGGCGCTGCTCGGCGACAGCCTCGGCGGCTGGGGCTTCCCCTGGCCGGTGGTGCTCGCGGGCGTGGTCGTGCTGGTCGTGCTAATGGTCCGCGGGGGCGAGCCGCGGGTCCACCCGCTGCTGCGCGACTACCCGCCCGCCACCGGCGCCCCTGGCGCGCCCGGCGCACCTGCCGCCCCCAGCACCCCCGGTGCCGTCAAGGCCGGCCGGCCGAGCCGCCGTGGGGGGCCGCTGCTGTTCTGGTACGCGCTGGCCGTGGTCGCGCTCGGCTGCGGGGTCCTCGGCATCGTCGACACCGCCGGGGCCGACGTACCCGGGTCGGCCTATCCCGCCGTCGCGCTCGCGACGTCGGCCGTGCTGCTGATGGTCGGAGCGTTCTGGGGTCGGGCCGGCGGGCTGATCCTGCTCGGGCTGGTCTCGGCGGTCGCAACCGCCGGTGCGACCGCGGCGGGCGAGGCCGACGCCGGCGAGGTCAGGGCCACCCCGACCTCGGCCGCGGCGGTGTCGGACCGCTACGACCTCGACTTCGGCGTCATCGACCTCGACCTCACCCGGGTCGTCGACCCCGAGGCCCTCGACGGGCGCACGATCGAGGCCCAGCTGCGCTTCGCGGGCCGGATCGAGGTCACGGTCCCCGACGACCTCGACGTCGTGGTGCGCAGCGACATCGAGGAGGGCGAGGTGCAGGTGTTCGGCGACCGGCTCGCCGACGGCCTGCAGACCACCTCCGTCGACGGTGGGCCCGACGCCCCGCAGCTGACCCTCGACGTCTCGACCGAGTTCGGCGAGATCGTCGTCACCCGAGAGGACGCCGACCGATGAGCACCACCACGAGCACCACCACGAGCACCAGCACCCGCACCACGGGGCGCCACCCCGTCAACATCGCCCACCTCGTCATGGGGGTCGCGTTCGCCGGTCTGGTGGTCGTGTGGGCCCTGATCACCACCGACGCCGTCGAGGGCGACCACGTCCGCTGGCTGCTGCCGGTGCCGTGGGTGCTGGCCGGCGCGGCCGGCCTCGTCGGGCTCGTCGCCTCCGACCGCCGCCAGCTCGGGCACGTCGGGCAGCAGCAGGTCGGCTGGGTCGACGACCAGGAGCCCGGCACGATGGCGGAGTGAGCACCCCCTCCCTCGGCTCGATCACCACCGTCCCGGCCCTCGACCGTCCCGACCTGCTGGCGCCCCCGGTCGCCGCGGCGCTCGCCACCTGGGAGCACGCGGCGGCCGTCGGCGTCGTCGAGATCGACCCCGACGTCGCCGACACCGCGGCGCTGGCCGAGGCCTACGCGATCGGCATGGACACCGGCGCCAACTGCGTCGTCGTCGCCGGGCGGCGCGACGGACAGGAACGCACCGCCGCCTGCCTCGTGCGCGCCGACACCCGCGCCGACGTCAACACCCTGGTCAAGCGGCTCCTCGACGTGCGCAAGTGCTCGTTCCTGCCGATGGAGCGGGCCGTCGAGGAGTCCGGCATGGAGTACGGCGGCATCACCCCGGTCGGCCTCCCGCCCGGCTGGCGCCTGCTCCTCGACGCCCGGGTCGCCGCCATGGACGTGGCGGTCGTCGGGTCCGGCGTACGCCGCTCCAAGCTGTTGGTCCCCGGCCGCCTGCTCGCACTGCTCCCCGGCGCCGAGGTGGTCGACGACCTGGCCCGCTGACGTCAGCGATAACGGTTGGATCAACCCGGGTCCGGGTCCGTACCGTCAGCGGGTGCGACACCTCCCTCTCGACCATCCCGGGACGGCCGACCACCGGTCACCGATGCGGTTCCTCTGGTGGCTGGCCCGGGGCCAGTGGCAGACCCTGCTCGGCGGCATGGCGTTCGGCATCGTCTGGATGAGCTGCCAGGCGGTGCTGCCGGCGGTGATCGGCCGGGCGATCGACGAGGGGGTCTCGGCCAAGGACGGCTCGGCGCTGCTCGCCTACGCCGCGCTGCTGTTCGCGATCGGCCTCGTGCAGGCCTTCACCGGGATCATGCGGCACCGGTTCGCGGTCACCAACTGGCTCACCACGGCCTACCGGACCGTGCAGCTGACGGCGCGCCACACCGTCCACCTGGGCGGCACCCTGCCGCGCAAGATGTCGACCGGCGAGGTCGCCGCGATCGGCAACAGCGACATCTCCCACCTGGGCCAGGTGATGGACGTCAGTGCCCGCTTCAGCGGCGCCGTCGTGTCGTTCGTGCTGGTCGCCGTGATCCTGCTCCAGACCTCGACGACCCTCGGGCTGGTCGTGCTGCTCGGGGTGCCCGGCCTGATGCTGCTCATCGGGCCGCTGCTCTCGCCGCTGCAGCGCCGCAGCGCCGCCCAGCGCCAGCTGATCGGCGAGCTGTCCAACACCGCCTCCGACATCGTCGGCGGGCTCCGGGTGCTGCGCGGCATCGGGGGTGAGCAGGTCTTCCTCGACCGCTACCGCCGCGAGTCGCAGACCACCCGGCGCGCCGGGGTCGCCGTGGCGCGCGTGCAGTCGCTCCTCGACGCCCTGCAGGTGCTGCTCCCCGGCGTGTTCGTCGTGGTCGTCGTGTGGCTCGGGGCGCGCTACGCCGTCGACGGCCGGATCAGCCCCGGCGAGCTCGTGGCGTTCTACGGCTACGCCGCGTTCCTGATGATCCCGTTGCGCACCGCGACCGAGTACGCCAACAAGCTCATCCGCGGGCGGGTCTCGGCGCAGCGCGTGTGCCGGTTGCTGGCCCTCGAGCCCGAGGTCGAGGAGCCGGTCGAGCCGGCCGCCGCTCCCCCCGCCGGCGCCGAGCTCGCCGACGCCCGCACGGGGCTGCGCGTGCGCCCCGGCACGATGACCGCGATCGTCAGCGAGCCGGCCGAGGAGGCCGCCGCCCTGGCCGACCGGCTCGGGCTGTGCGCGGCCGTCCCCGACGACGAGGTGACGCTGGGCGGCACCCCCCTCACGGCCCTGCCGCGCGACGTCGTACGCCGTCGCGTCGTGGTCTCCGACACCGGTGCCACGTTGTTCTCCGGGCGGCTCGGCGACCGGCTCGACGTCACCGGCGCCGGTGGTGCACGCCTCGAGCGTGCTCTGGCCACGGCCTCGGCCGACGACATCCTCGAGGCCCTGCCCGAGCGTCTCGACACCGTCGTCACCGAGCGCGGCCGCAGCTTCTCCGGGGGCCAGCGCCAGCGACTGGTGCTGGCGCGGGTGCTGACCGGGGACCCCGAGGTGCTCGTGCTCGTCGAGCCGACCTCGGCCGTCGACGCCCACACCGAGGCGCGCATCGCCGCCCGGTTGCGCGCCCACCGTGCCGGCCGCACCACCGTGATCACGACCAGCAGCCCGCTGATGCTCGATGCCGTCGACGAGGTCGCGTTCCTGCAGGACGGTGTCGTCGTGGCCACCGGCACCCATGCCGACCTGCTGCGCGACGTACCCGCCTACCGGTTCGTCGTGACCCGCGAGGAGGCGACGGTATGAGCACCTCGCTGCCCGTGGCCGACAGCGGGTCGCTGCGTCGTTACGCCGTCGACCTGGCCCGACGCCACCCGCGGCTGCTGTGGAGCGCGTTGGCGCTGCACGTGCTGGCCGCCGTCGCCGGCCTCGCCGCGCCGCGGCTGCTCGGTGGCCTGGTGGAGTCGGTCGAGAACGGCACCACGACCGACCACGTCGACCGCATCATCCTGCTGCTGGCCGGGTTCCTGCTCCTGCAGACCGTGCTGACGCGCTACGCGCGCCTGGTCAGCCAGGTGCTCGGCGAGCAGGTCCTGGCCGAGCTGCGCGAGGACTTCGTCGGCAACGCCCTGGCCCTGCCCGTCGGGGTCGTCGAGGCGGCCGGCTCGGGTGACCTGCTGACCCGCACCAACCGCGACGTCGACCAGCTCGGCTGGTCGGTGCGCTGGGCGCTGCCGGAGTGGACGATCGCGGTCGTCACCGCCGTACTGACCTTCGTGGCCGCGATCAGCGTCGGGTGGTGGGTGGCGCTGCCGTGCCTGCTCGGGGTGCCGCCGCTGGTGATCGGGCTGCGGTGGTACCTCGCCCGCGCCAAGGACGGCTACCTGCGCGAGTCGGCGTCGTACTCCCAGATCAACGCGACCCTCACCGAGACCGTCGAGGGCGCCCGCACGGTCGAGGCGCTGGGCCTGGGCCAGGAACGCATCGAGGCCATCGACGCCGACGTGCGCGAGTCCTACGCCGCCGAGCGCTACACCCTCCACCTGCGCACGGTGTTCTTCCCGAGCATGGAGATCAGCTATCTCGTGCCGACGGTGATGACGCTGCTCTTCGGCGGCTACCTCTACACGCAGGGGTCGGTCTCGCTGGGCGACGTGACCGCGGCGACGCTCTACGTGCAGATGCTCATCGACCCCGTCGACCGCGTCGTCGCGATCCTCGACGAGCTGCAGATGGGTGCGGCCTCGCTGGCCCGCCTGCTCGGCGTCGCGCAGGTCCCCGACGACCGCGAGGTCACCGGACGCACCCCCGCCGGCGAGGAGATCGCGGCCCACGACGTCCGCTTCTCCTACGTCGAGGGCCGCGACGTCCTGCACGGCGTCGACCTCACCGTCGGGGTCGGTGAGCGGATCGCCATGGTCGGCCCCTCCGGCGCCGGCAAGTCGACCCTGGGCCGGCTGCTCGCCGGCATCCACCCCCCGCGCACCGGGTCGGTGACCGTCGGTGGGGTCGGGCTCGTCGAGCTGCCGCTCGGCGACCTGCGCGGCCACGTCGCCCTGGTCACCCAGGAGCACCACGTCTTCGTCGGCACCCTGCGCGACAACCTCGCCCTGGCCGCCCCGCCCGGCTCCGGCGACGCCGAGGTGCGCGAGGCGCTGGCCGCCGTCGACGCCCTCGAGTGGGCCGACGCGCTGCCCGCGGGTCTCGACACCGTGGTCGGGTCCGGCGGCCTGGCGCTCACGGCGCCGCAGGCCCAGCAGGTGGCCCTGGCCCGGCTCGTGCTCGCCGACCCGCACACCCTGGTCCTCGACGAGGCGACGTCGCTCATCGACCCGCGGGCCGCCCGCCACCTCGAGCGCTCGCTGGCCGCCGTCCTCGAGGGCCGCACCGTCATCGCCATCGCCCACCGGCTCTTCTCCGCCCACGACGCCGACCGCGTCGCCGTGGTCGAGGACGGCGTCATCGCCGAGCTCGGCTCCCACGACGAGCTCGTCGCCGCCGACGGCTCGTACGCCGCGCTGTGGCGCTCGTGGAACGGCGGGTGAGGTCCGACCTCGGGTCGGTCTCGGGTGAGACTCGGGCGGCCCTCGGTCACGAAGCGTCGGGTCGTCCGCGCGCCACTCGACGGCGCGGCCGACCCGAGGGCGACACACGACCGGCCGATCGCACCGGGACG
>CALRVO020000141.1:0-8583 GCA_943371595.1 Sphingomonas paucimobilis | reverse complement strand
CAGGTCGTAGAGAGGGATCCGGGCGCGCAGCGCGTGCACCACCAGGCAGACGGTCCACGCCAGCGCCACCGTGATGACACCGCCGGCGAACCAGCCGGGGGTGAGGGTCTGCTCGATGTCGTCGGCGCCGCGCAGCACGACCAGCAGCGCGGCGAGCAGCACCACCTGGAGGGTGTAGGTCAGCAGCGCCACCATCAGCGAGGCAGCCGGCATGAGCCCGGCGACCAGGTCGACGGTGGCGAACCCGGTGGCGAGCACCAGGAGCGTCACCCCGGCTCCGCACAGCGCGCCGACCAGACCGGCCGAGCCACCGAGGGCCGCCGCCACCACCGCGACCAGTGCGCCGGAGACCGCGCCGGCGAGCACGGCGAGACCCAGGGCCGCGACGCCGTAGGGGCGTGCGGTCCGGCTCGAGGTGCGAGCGGTGTCGGTCGTCATCGTTGGCGGCCGTTTCTGTCGTCGTCGTCCGCGAGGGACGGGGGCTCAGAGAGGGTCGTTCAGGTGGCTTTCAGGTGCTTGTGAATGCTATCACAAAGTCTCGTCGACCAACGCCCGGGGTCGGTGCAGGACGGGCAGCACGAAGGTCAGCAGCATCGTGACGGCGAACGCCGACCCGATCCCGATCCACACCGGCGGGCCGGTGCGCAGGCTCGCGAGCACCGTCGAGAAGGCGATCAACCCCGCCCAGGCCCACATGTTGAGCACCGCGCGACGGTGGGAGTGGCCGATCTCGAGCAACCGATGGTGCAGGTGCATCTTGTCGGGCGCGAACGGCGAGCGCCCGGCCCGCGTGCGGCGTACGACGGCCAGCACGAGGTCGGCCAGCGGCACGATCAGGATGAGGATCGGCAGCGCCAGCGGGAGCAGCATCGGCAGGAAGCTCGCCCGGTCGCCGTCGGCGCCCAGCGCGATGTCCTCGGCACTGAACTGGGTGGTCACCGTGATCGCGGTCGCCGAGAGGACGAGCCCGATCAGCATCGACCCGCTGTCGCCCATGAACAGGCGGGCCGGGTGGAAGTTGTGGACCAGGAACCCGGCGCACACGCCGGCCAGCGCCGCCGAGAGCAGGGCCCCCGTGGTGGCGCGACTGACCCCGTTGGCCGCACTCAGCTGGTAGCAGTAGAGGAAGAACGCGAGCGCGGCGATGCCGACCACGCCGGCGGCCAGCCCGTCGAGGCCGTCGACGAAGTTGACCGCGTTGACCGTCGCCACCACGATCACGGCGGTCAGCAGCGCGCCCTGGCTCGCGTCGAGGGAGAACTGCCTCTCGTCGGGGGTGAAGAAGAACTTGAACTGCACCCCGGAGTAGACCAGCAGCCCGACGGCCATCACCTGACCACCGAACTTGGTGAGCGCGTCGAGGTCGAAGATGTCGTCGAGCACCCCCACCCCGCAGATCAGCGCGCCGGCGACGATGACCGCCCGGGCGTCGCTGAAGGTGAACGGACCGCTGTTGGACAGGAACGGCAGCTCGTGGGCCACCAGGTAGGCCGCGACCAGGCCGCCGAGCATCGCGATGCCCCCGAGGTAGGGGATCTCCTCGGTGTGGACGTCGCGGTCGCGGACCTTGGCCTTGGCCCCGGTGCGCAGCGCGATCTCGCGGGCGACGACGGTCAGCAGGTAGGTGACCGACGCGGCCACCAGGAAGACGACGAGGTACTCACGCATCGTCCTCCCTCTCGACCAGGGTCGCCCCCAGGGGTTCGAGGACCTCGTTGAGCTGCTCGAGGCTCAGCGCGCCCAGGCGCAGGATCCGTCCCTGGCTGCTCGTGGCGTCGACGATCGTCGAGGCCCGGCCGCCCGGGGACTCGCCGGCGTCAACGATGACCGCCACGGACTCCCCCAGCATCTCCTCGGCCTGCTCGGCGTCGGTGGCGGCGGGCAGCCCGGTCAGGTTGGCCGAGCTCACGGCCAACGGCCCGGTGCGCTCGAGGATCTCGCGGGTGAGGTCGTCGTCGGGCATGCGCACCCCGACCGTGCCGCGGGCATCGCCCAGGTCCCACATCAACGAGGTCTGCTGGCGGCACACGAGCGTGAGAGGGCCGGGCCAGAAGGCGTCGACGAGCGCGCGGGCGAAGGCCGGCACGTCGCGGGCCAGGGCGTCGAGGGTGGTGGCGCTGCTGATCAGCACCGGCGGCGGCATGTCGCGCCCTCGCCCCTTGGCGGCGAGGAGCCCGGCGACGGCGTCGGGGTCGAAGGCGTCGGCGGCGATGCCGTAGACCGTGTCGGTGGGCAGCACCACGAGGTCACCGCGCTGGACGGCCATCGAGGCAGCCTCGATCGCGGCCTCGCGCTCCTCCGGGGTCGTCGTCGGGAATCGCTCGGAGCTCACGCGCTCATCCTGCCAGGCTCGGCGTCACGACCGGACCCAACCTGGCCGTGAGGTAGCGAGGCCGCCCCGCGAGGTCGCGGTGGTCGCGCACGTCGCTCCACCCGCCCGCAGCGACGAACACCCCGGGCGCGGACTCCCCCTGGACGTCGGCGTGCTCGGCGCCCACCACTCCCCCGGCCCGCAGCAGCACCCGGGCCCGCTGCTCGAGCACCCGGATCGCGTCGAGCCCGTCGGCGCCTGAGAAGAGGGCCAGGTGGGGGTCGTGGTCGCGAGCCTCCGGTGCCACCGACTCCCAGGCCTCGAGCGGGATGTAGGGCGGGTTGCACACCACCACGTCGACGGTGCCGGCCAGGTCGTCGAACGCCGTGGCCATCGACCCCGCACGCAGGTCGACACCGCTGCCCTGCAGGTTGCGGGCGGCCCAGACCAGGGCGTCCTCGTCGAGCTCGACGGCGTGCACGGTCGCGTGCGGCACCTCGTGGGCGACCGCCTTGGCGATCGCCCCCGAGCCCGTGCACAGGTCGACCACGACCGGGTGCCGCAGACCCGCGGCCGCCTCGACCGCCCACCCCGCCAGCAGCTCGGTCTCAGGTCGTGGCACGAAGACGCCGGGCCCGACCGCGAGATCGACGTGGCGGAAGCCGGCCACCCCGGTGAGGTGCTGCAGGGGCTCGCGCCGTGCCCGGCGCGCCACCAGGGCGTCGTACGACGCCAGCGAGGTCTCGTCGACCTCGTCGACCAGGGGCAGGGCGCCGCGGGTGGTGCCGAGGACGTGGGCGAGCAGCTCGGCGGCGTCGTGCTCGGGGCTGGCGACCCCGGCGGCGGCCAGGTCCTGCGCCGCCCGGCGCAGGACCTCGCGGCGGGCCGCGGCGGTCGGTGTCACTGCTCGAGCGCCTCGAGGCGTGCCGCGAGGTCGGCGTCGACGCACGAGTCGAGCACCGGCTTGAGGTCGCCGTCGAGGACCTGGTCGAGGTTGTAGGACTTGTAGCCGGTGCGGTGGTCGGAGATGCGGTTCTCGGGGTAGTTGTAGGTGCGGATCCGCTCGGAGCGGTCGACCGTGCGGACCTGGCTGCGGCGCGCGTCGCTCGCCTCGGCGTCGGCGGCCTCCTGCGCGGCGGCCAGCAGCCGGGCCCGCAGGATCCGCATCGCCGACTCCTTGTTCTGCAGCTGGCTCTTCTCGTTCTGGCAGCTCGCGACGATGCCGGTCGGCAGGTGGGTGATGCGCACGGCCGAGTCGGTCGTGTTGACGCTCTGACCACCGGGCCCGCTGCTGCGGTAGACGTCGATGCGCAGGTCGTTGTCGTGGATCTCGACGTCGACCTGCTCGGCCTCGGGCAGCACCAGGACGCCGGCCGCGCTGGTGTGCACCCGTCCCTGCGACTCGGTGACCGGGACGCGCTGCACGCGGTGGACTCCCCCCTCGAACTTGAGCATCCCGAACGGCGCTCCCCCGGGCTCGACGGCCCCCTTGGCCTTGACGGCCACGGTGACCGACTTGTAGCCGCCCAGGTCTGACTCGGTGGCGTCGATGACCTCGACCGACCAGCCCGCGCGCTCGGCGTACCGGGTGTACATGCGCAGCAGGTCACCGGCGAACAGCGCCGACTCCTCGCCGCCCTCGCCGGACTTGATCTCGAGGATCGTGTCGTTGCCGTCGGCCGGGTCGCGCGGCACCAGGAGCCGCCGCAACCGCTCCTCGGCCTCCGGCAGCCGCTGCTCGAGGGACGCGGCCTCCTCGGCGAACGAGGCGTCCTCCCCCGCGAGCTCCCGGGCCGCCCCGAGGTCGTCGCCCAGGGCGGTCCAGTCGCGCCAGGCCCCGATGATCGCGCTCAGCTCGGCGTAGCGGCGGTTGAGCTGCTTGGCCAGGCGCGCGTCGGCGTGGGTCTCGGGCTCGCCGAGGCGCGCCTCGATGTCTCGGTGCTCGGCGAGCAGGCCCTCGACGGCTTCGAACATGGGATCTCCCGGGTGCTGGGTGTGGCCAAAACGGCACCGACGCCGACCTCCGCGAGGGCGGAGGTCGGCGTCGGGAGGTCGCTACTTGGCGGAGTCGGCCGCAGCCTTCTTCTTGTAGCGCGCCTCGAAGCGGGCCACGCGGCCGCCGGTGTCGAGGATCTTCTGCTTGCCCGTGTAGAACGGGTGGCATTGCGAGCACACGTCGGACTTGATGACGCCGGAGGCGACGGTGCTGTGGGTGGTGAACGACGCGCCACAGGTGCAGGTGACCTCGGTGACGACGTAGTCGGGGTGGGTGTCGGGCTTCATGGTGTCCTCTCGTTCGTCCCGGGTCGCCGCGCGGCGCGCGTCGTGAACCGGGACCGGTCGACATCGTAGTGAACCGGGCCGTGCGGGCGATAATTCCGCAGTGCTCACCACAGCGGCGGCCGACCTGCCCTGACTCCCTCGGCCCCCTCGGCCCCCTCGGCCCGCGCGGGTCGGACGTCGTCGTCCGCCCGGTCCGGCTCGACGGAGCCGAGGCGTCCGGGCCGCTCGTCGTGCAGGCGCAGCCGGACGAAGACGGTCGTGCCGTCACCCTCGGCCGACTCGATGATGACGTCGCCGCCGTGCTGGTCGATGATCGTCTGCACGATGCGCAGCCCCAGGCCGGTGCCCGCGATCTCGTTGGTCATCGCGTTGGAGGCCCGGAAGAAGCGGGTGCCGAGCCGGTCGAGCTCGGTGCGCGGGATGCCGATGCCGTGGTCGCGGACGGCGATCTCGACCCGGCCGAGAACCCGTTCGACCGTGATCTCCACGGAACCGTCGTCGTGGCTGAACTTGACCGCGTTGGTGAGCACGTTGAGGAAGGCGCGGTAGAGCATCGCGCGGTCGCACACCACGAGCATCGGGCCCTCGGTGGCCGAGACGTCGAGGGTGATGCCGCGACGCGCCGCCGTCATCCGCACGTCGGTGACCGCGTCGACCACCATCTGGGTCACGTCGGACGGCTCCACCTCGGACGGTCGGGTCTCGGCCCTGGACAGGGCGAGCAGGTCGTCGATGAGCGCCCGCAGACGCACGACGTTGCGTCGTGTCGCCTCGAGCATCCGCTCGTGGTGGGGCTCGAGCCGGCCCTCGAACTCCTCGGCCACCAGCTCGAGGTAGCCGCTGATGGTCGTCAGCGGCGTGCGCAGCTCGTGCGAGACGTTGGAGACGAAGTCGTCCTTGGCGCTGTCGAGCACGTGCAGCTCGTCCTGGATGCGGCCCTCGACGGCCCTGGCCCGGGACCCGGCGTCGGCGAAGTCGTTGAGCGCCCGCGCGATCGCGCGCACCTCCTTGGGACCGCGGTCGGCCGCGGCACGGGCGTCGGGGTCGTTGCGGAGCATCCGCTGGACGACCTGCTCGAGGGCCAGCAACGGCTCGGACAGCTCCTCGAGCATCCGGGTCCGCGACCGTCCGACGACGATCGCCGCGCCCACCAGGACCAGCACGGACGCGGCGGCCGTGAACCGGAGCCGCAGCGTGGCCGCCGCCTCGGCGTCGGCCAGGTCGGCCGCCAGCACCGACCGGGTGGAGTCGCGGTCGGCCCGGTAGTCGCCGATGAGGTCCTGCCCGACCGCGTAGCGCGCCGGGTCGAGCAGCCCCGGGTCGCCGTCGACGACGGGGCGGGCGTAGCCGCTGAGCCACGTGGCGACGTCCTGCACCTCGGCCGACACCGCCGCCTCGACGTCGGTGCCGCGGACCAGGTCGGTCAGGTCGGTGGTCACCCGCACGAGGTCGCGCTCGGCACGGGCGAACGCGTCTCGCGCCCCCTGGTCGCCCGAGGCCGCCCAGGCGGACGCGGCGGACTCGAGGTCGGTGACCAGGTCCGCGTGGCGGTCGTGGGCGACCTCGACGGGCTCGAGGTCGTCGGAGACCCGGGAGATCGCCGACTGCGCGAGCAGCACGCCGACGACGCACACCACGACCGTGAGCACGACGGCGACCGCCATGGGTCGCAGGAGGGGCGGGACCAGCCGAGCCACGGGTCGCCCCGGGTCTGCTCGTTGGACGCCACTCGCCACGGCGAGACTCCTTCTGAACCTCGGAAGTCCCCCCTGGCCTTCCGGGGCGGAGCCTACAGCCGCTCGCCGGGATCAGCCCGGCACAGCGGTGGGCCCGGCGCTGCGTCAGGAGCTCGGGCCGGGATCGCGCCTGGTCAGGAGCGTCTCGACCCGCGCGGCGAGCTCGCGCGGGCTGAAGGGCTTGGTGATGTAGTCGTCGGCGCCGGAGTCGAAGCCGATGGTGACGTCGGACTCCTGGGCACGGGCGGTCAGCAGGATCACCGGCAGGTCGTGGAGCGCAGGATCGGCGCGGATCATCCGGATCGCGTCGAGACCCGACACACCCGGCATCATCACGTCGAGGACGCACAGGTCGGGACGTCGGGCGCGGCACGCCTCGAGGGCGGCGGCGCCGTCACCCACGGCCACGATCTCGTGACCCAGGGTCGAGAGCTTGAACTCCACCAGCTCGCGGATGTCGACGTCGTCGTCCGCGACCACGATGCGGGCCACCTCAGCGCCCCTGCCCGGAGCCACGGCCGGAGCCGTCGGGATCGGCCCTGACCTGGGTGAGGAGCTCGATGTTGCTGTGCGACTTCCGCAGACGCTCGAGCAGGTGCTCGAGCGCCTCGGGCCCCTCGAGCGCCGCCAGCGCCCGCCGCAGCTTCCACACGATCGCGAGCTCCTGCTCCCCGAGGAGGAGCTCCTCGCGGCGCGTGCCCGAGGCGGTGACGTCGATCGCCGGGAACAGGCGCCGGTCGGCGAGCTCGCTGCGCAGGCGCAGCTCGGCGTTGGCGGTGTCGCGCAGCTCCTCGAAGAACACCTCGTCGGTGGCCGAGCCCGTCTCGACGAGCACCGTGGCCAGGATCGTGAGGGACCCGCCGTTCTCGACGTTGCGGGCCGCACCGAAGAACTTCTTGGGCGGGTGGAGCGCCCCGGCGTCGACCATCCCCGCCATCGTCCGGCCCGAGGTCGGGAGCGCGAGGTTGTAGGCGCGCCCCAGCCGCGTCAGTCCGTCGAGGAGGACGACGACGTCGTGGCCGAGCTCGACCAGCCGCTTGGCGCGCTCGATGGCGAGCTCGGCCACCGTGGTGTGGTCGGCGGCGGGGCGGTCGAACGTGGAGGCGATGACCTCACCCTTGACCGAGCGCTCGAAGTCGGTGACCTCCTCGGGCCGCTCGTCGAGCAGCACCACCATGAGGTGGCACTCGGGGTTGTTGGTCGAGACCGACGACGCGATCGACTGCAGCAGCGCCGTCTTGCCCGCCCGGGGCGGCGACACGACCAGGGCGCGCTGGCCCTTGCCGAGCGGAGCCGCGAGGTCGACGAGACGCCCGACCACGTTGTCGGCGTCGGTCTCGAGGCGCAGCCGCTCGGAGGGGTGCAACGGCTTGAGCTTGGCGAACTCGACCCGGGTCCTGGCGTGGTCGGGGTCGTGACCGTTGACGCTGTCGATGCGCACCATCGGGTTGAACTTCTCGCGGCGCTCACCCTCGCGTGGGTGTCGCACCTGACCCACGATCGCGTCACCGCGACGCAACCCGAACTTCCGCACCATCGACAGCGACAGGTAGACGTCGTCGGGTCCGGGCAGGTAGCCGCTGGTGCGGACGAACGCGTAGTTGTCGAGCACGTCGAGGATGCCGGCCGCCGGGACGACGATGTCGTCCTCGAGGATCGTGGTGTCGGGCTCGTGCCGGTTGCCCTGCCCGCCGCGCGGGGAGCCCTGGTTGCCCTGGTTGCCCTGGGGGCCCCCACCGCCCTGGGGCTGCTGGCCACCCGTCTGGGGCTGCTGGGCCGACGGGACCTGGCCGTCGGGCTGCCCGGCCTTGTTGCGGTCGCGCCCCCGGCGGCGGCGGTTGCGACCGGTGCGGCCCTCGCCGTCCCCGTCCTGGTCCTGGTTGCCCTGGTTGCCCTGGTTGCCCTGGTTGCCCTGCTGGGACTTCGGGTCCTGGTGGGACTTCGGGTCCTGGTGGCCCTGGCCGGACCTCTGGTCCTGCGGGGGCTCCGCGCCCTGCTCGGGCCTGCGGTCGCGCTTGGACCCCGCGTCCTGCGCGGTCCCGCGGTCCGGGGTGCTCCTCGAGCCGTGCTCGGACCGCGTGTCGGGTCGCGCCTCGGTCTCCTCCTCGCGCCGCGACGGGGCCGACGACGGGGCCGCGTCGTCCGCGGGCGTGCTGGCCGAGGTCTGGTCGTTGGCCCTGTCGTCGGCCCTGCCGTTGGCCTTGTCGTTGGCCTTGTCGGCGGTCTTGTCGGGGGTCGCGTCCTGCGTCGTGC
>CALRVO020000140.1:0-8586 GCA_943371595.1 Sphingomonas paucimobilis | reverse complement strand
CCACCTGCGACCAGGACGATGGTCAAAGACTCGCCATCAATTCCAGCGCTCTCCACGAGCGTCTCGTATGTCCTCGGGTCCTGATCCACAGGCCCACACTAGGTGCGCCACCTTGCCACCATCAGCGCGCGGTCGTGCCGAGTCGCGGGCGCAGACCCTTGTGCCACGCTTCCTCACGTGGGAGAGGCGAAGGGGCGAACGGACACGTACACATTCCACTTGCGAGCAGGAGCGGATGAGCCAGTTCATGTGCGCTTCGAGCCCATCAGCCCCGAGCATCAGATGCGACCAAGCGACCACCTCAAGGTGAGTGTCATCAACTCGCCCAGCGACGATCCCGTCGAAGTGACCAGTGGCGCGAACTGGGTATCCATCTGGGCAGCACCTGCCGCCACGATTCGCGCAACGAACGCCAGCGGTGAGCAGTTGAACTTCCTCATGTAGCGAACGCCCGCTCTTGCCGCGGACAGCGCGGTCGTGCCGATGGTCGGGTGTGGGCGCTCGTCTGGATGAGAGAGTCCTGTGTCATGGATGAGGACGTCACTTGGCGCACGATTGGACTCATCGGGGTCAGCGAAGACGAATACGCCTTCACACTGGGTGTCGCAGAGTCGACTGCTGACGGACCGGCGCTGTTGATGATGTGCGATGGCGGAGACCCAGGCCCGCAAGAGGTCGGGCTGGGACTGGACACGTACTGCCTGGTGCGTGATGACCAGGCTGGGACCTTCTACGGCGGCGTCGAGCAAGTAGACCTTCAGCGTGACTCGTTGGCGATGCGGTTCCGTCCCGATGCGGCCCGCGAACTGGCGGTTGACGAGCGTGCCCGATGGACCCTCACCGTGAGTGACGCCGACTATGAGTTGCTTGCCCAGGGGCTCCGCAGGGTCTTTCGTTTCGGGAGAGAGAATCAACATCCGGTGTTGAGGGGCGTCTGACTCGCCGCCAGACCATCAGCGTGAGGCGTTCTGCGCCGCTGTTGATACGCCCGACCTTGCCGCGAGCTGCGCGGTCCTGCCGATGACAGGTCGTGACGACGTGCCAGGAGCCGGACGGTTGGCAGGCGCTCGGCTCGAACGACTCCGCGTACTGTTCCGCCATGCCGACAAGGACCGCTGCCCGTCGACGTCGTGGCCTTTGGCTGTCTGGCTCGGCCACGGCAGTGGTGCTCGGCACCTATGTGCTGCTGTACCTGATGTATGCCGCCTACCTCTTCATGTTCGCTGACGAAGGCTCGCTGCCACCTCGGTGGCGCATCCCCGATGTACCAAGCGAAGCGCAGGTCATCCGCGAGACGAAAGAGTGCGGGTCCGGAGGATGCTGGCGTCAAGTGGTCGTCCAACCAGAGCGAGGTCAGACGCCAGAGGACCTAGCCCGCGAGCTCGACCTCTCCGAGGAAGGCCAACGCCATGGATGGCAGTGGTACGACCCGCACTCGGTGTGGATCGGGGCCTCAGTCGACGATGGTGACCTCGTTATCACCGCGGGCTACTGAACGGTCCTTTGGGAATCAGCCCGCCCATGCCGCGGACAGTGCGCTTCAGAGGCGCGTCTATCCGCCGCCTCTGGGCGCGACCACCTTGGGCCGTCTTGAGCGGCCTTGTTCTATGGCAGGTGGTACGTAGTTCCTCGGCGTGCGCCTCGTTGTGTCAGCTGGCCTTCGGCTACCAGGCGGCGGAGCAGTTGGCCGGCTTGGTAGCGGTCGAGGAGGGTGAGCTCGCGAACGATTGAATTGGTGAGTGGTCGCTCTGTTGCGGCATCGAGGACTAGTTGCTCGAGGCTGCGCTCTGGTCCGATGACGCCGAGGGTGTAGTAGGCGCGCCCACGTGTTCCGTGCTGGATGAGCAGGCCGGCATTTCGGAGTCGCCCCAGCCGGCTCCTTGCCTCAACGCTGTCGATGTTGAGGACTTCGCGGGCACGGCCGTTGGTCAGCCGTTCCTCGCGCATGACCGTGAGCAACAAGACGCGGTCGCCTTCGCGCAGACGCCCCTGTCGTTCGTACTCGGCCAGCCATCCCCGCTCGGAGGTCGAGACGAGCCCATGGAGTCGCAGGGTGACGCGGAACAAGTTGTCGACCTCCTCGAAGCGTGGTTCGTGAAGGAGCTCGAAGCGCATGTTGTCCTGGATGACGTCGATGCCTTGGCCGCTGTCCTCGGCGAGGCCGAATCTGCGTAATACGTCGATGACGGTGTGATTGCGTGGCGCTTGCGCATCGCGCAGGGTCGCGACCGTGACGGGCGCCGGCAGCCGTCCCGGACTTGTCACGACGACATGGCCAGGGCGGACCTCGATGACGATAGGGGTGCTGTCACTGGCGTAGTCGCGGTGGGCGACGGCGTTTGCTATCGCTTCCCGGACAACCCGGCGGGGCAGGCGTGGCACATCGTGTCGACGCGTTCCGGTGACCACCATCTCGGTGCCGATGTCTCGTAGCACCCAGTCGGTGGCCTGTTCGGTCTGTTGCTGCACTGGGCCTGTCATCGATTCCCGGCGGACGTAGCTGGCGGTCTCGTCAGACTCATAGGAGCGGATGTCGATGGTGAACTTCGCTGCGGCCAGCGTGTGATCCGGGTTCGTCAGTATCAGGGCGCCGGCGATGGTGAGCGTGCCGTCGGCGTGGAGCAGTCCTCGTTCCAGCCAACGGTCGCGGTTCGTGGGGTGGGGCCAGGCGTGGGCGTCGGCGACTCTTGCTGCGATCGCGTCGGGCACCGCGGTGGGGTCGACGCCGCTGGAGCTGCTTTCGTAGCGCCGCAGCGCCCGGGCGGACATCAGCTCCCACAGGTCGGTTCCGAACGCCGCCACGTTGCGACCGCCGCGGCGTCGAAGTACGCGACCGTCGCTGGTCTGTGCCACCTCGTCCTCTCGTGCCTCAACGTCGACCACCACGATCGGGACACCGTCGACGTCGCCGGTTGAGATGGCGTACCGCCCGACGTTGACGGCGGTGAGGGCCGCTTCGTGGATCGCGTCGTCGGTACCTTGATCTCTACGTCGTCCGATCACCTCGCGCTCGTCGTTCACGCCGATGAAAAGTGTCCCGCCGCCGGTGTTGCTGAACGCGACGAGGACCTCCTGGAGCTTCTTGACCGACGCGCCGCTCTTGAGCTCGACGTCGTCGTCCTCGCGCTCGACAAGTAGCTGAAACTCTTCGGCAGACCAAGACGGCACCGCTTCAGTTTGCCACATCTTTGAAGCCAAACGCACCCCTCGTCAGATCACTGTCGTTTCGACTTCATAACTTCGGCAAAGACCACGACGCGTCGAAGACATCTACTGTCCCGTCCAAAGGCGCAGTAGCTACCGGGCGGAACTGTCATCGATTGCCGCGGCCACCGCAGTGAGGCCACCCTGGTCGCTCTGGACTGGGCCGCTGGACTGAGCCGCTGGACTGGGCCGCCGACCGGTGAACCTCGTGCGCGGTGAATCTAGGTCAGCGTCGAGTAGCCCGGTTGGCGCCATGTCGTGCCGGTGAGGTCGAGGTGATTGTTGATGGCGTCTGCGGTGTTGGTGTCAGCGGCGGGCAAGGCGTGGCAGTACTCGCGCAGCGTGGTTGCTGCATCGGCGTGTCCGAGGCGGGCTTGGGCTTGAAGGATCTGGCCGTGGGAGACCAGGTAGGTCGCCACGGTGTGCCGTAGCCGGTGCAGGGTGGCGTCGGTGACCCCTGCGGCGTCGCGGATGCGCTCGAAGCGGTGGCCGAGTACCTCAGAGCCGACCCGGTGACGGTGGGCGAGGTCGGCGGTGAAGATCCACGGACCGAGACCCGCCGCAACCTCACCACCGTCAGGGTCGGTGTCGTCGAGGTGGCGGTCTATCCAGGTGGTGTGCAGGCGGTGCCATAGGGCTGCGGTATCGATGCCGAGCGTGATGGTCCGTCCATGGCCGGACTTGGGCGTGGTGAGCTGGCCGGCAGAGATGGCTCGTTCGATGCGCAGGGTTCGTCCACTGGGTCCAGACAGGTCGGTGAAGCGGAGGGCGGTGAGCTCGCCGCGGCGAGCGCCGGTGTCGGCTGCGAGGCGGACCAAGAGCAGGTCCTGCTCGGCGCGGTGGACCCGGTCCAGGGATACGGGAATGCTAAGTCGTCTGGCATCGGCGTGTTCGTAGTGGTTGGCGTGGGCCTCCAGCAGGCGGAGCTCAGCAGTGAGCAGCAGAGCGTGCAGCGCGTCCTGAGTGAGGGGGCGGCGTGGGTCACAACGGCCGGGGCCGCGCATCAGCCGGAGCGGGTGGTCATCGATGAGCCGTTCGTTGTAGGCCCAGGACAGGCAGGCCCGCAGGGTCCGGAATCGGCCGCCGCGCACGGCCAGGCCGGCGCCGGCCTCCTCCCAGGCGCACAGGCGGTGGCGGACCTGCTGCGGGGTGAGTGAGTGGGCGCGCAGGGCCGCGATCGGGTCCGCGGCGAGGGCACGGACGTTGGAGCGGTAGCCAACGTAGGTCGAGGGCTTCCACGGGTGGTCGGCGGCAAGCCAGACCTCGAGGAGGTCGGCCACGGTGACCCGAGACGGCGGGGGCAGAACTCCCCCACCGGCACCGATGGCGCGCTGGGGGTGCTCGCGGTGCCAGGCCACCAGCTTCAGGCGCTGCGCCTCAGCAAGTGCCGCCGTGCCATGCACGGTCACGGACATCTGGCGCGGCGCCCCGGTTGATGGGTCAGGCGCGATCGGAATCCGCAGCTCCCACACCCCGGCCCGGCGTTCGCGTTGAGTTCCCTCACCGCGTCGCCCGCGCCGAGGCGGTGCCGGATCGTGCACCAGATCGTGCGCCGTGTCCGACGCGGGTGGGGCGGAGCGTGCCTGGCAGTCGGTACGAGTCGTCATCCCCCGATGGTGATCGCGACGGCGGCCCGGGTACAGGGGCCGATAAAGGGATCGCTACAGGGATAGCAGGGACGAACGCATACACCCGAGCTGAACGAAGCGCTCACTGACCTGCAAGAACTGTGGTGCGCCTGTAGGGATTCGAACCCCAAACCTTCTGATCCGTATCAGATGGGGTGACTCGTGCCGTCTCGGCGCACCTACAGACGACACCCGCTTGCAGACGAAAGTAGCAGGTCAGAGCCGGTTCACGTCTCTGTCCACAGGTGACGTCTTCGGTCGCGTCGAGTCGGCCTCACGGCTCCGGCGGCGGGGTTCTTGAGCCGTTCTAGGGCCGGGTATGCGCCGCCTGCACGCTTGCGTCCTTGCGCCCAGAACGACGCTCGCGGACTCTCGCGGCAGCCCCGGCTGCGGAGCGCCGCATGCGAGCGTCGACCGTCGACGACTACGAACTCGCCCCTCCCAACGCGTCGTGCCACGCGGGTGGAGACGTCCGCGTCATCAAGACAAAACCTTTGAGCACCTCGGGTGATCGCGCTTCCCTTCCTGACCAGACGGCCTGTGTTCAGGTGCGTGCCATGTCGATGGGGTCACGGTGGCACCACAAGACGTCTATGGAGGAGTCACACCGTGCCATCTGTCGGTCAGACCCCCGCCTCGGGACCAACGCATCCGCCTTCGTGGCCGAGCACGGGGGTGCATGACCCAGGGCGCCGCCTGCTGAGCCTGACCGTTGCCGCCGTACTCATGGCGGGCGGCGTGGCGGGCCTCATCGCCTCCAACGCGACCACCGCGAGCCGGATCGGCACGCTGGTCCCGGCCACGGTGAGCTTGATCTGCTTGCGATCCGCCCTCCGGCGTCGACGCCGGCCCCGTGGAGACGCATCGCTCGACCCGTTGTGCGGACCCTTGGCGGGTGAGCAGGCACCCACGGCAGTTGTGCTCGCGTTGCGGCCGAGGTCGCACGCCTCCAGGAGTCAGGTTCCCCGGTGATCGAGGCACGCGCACTGACCAAGAGGTACGCCGACAAGCTTGCCGTCGACGACCTGACCTTCAGGTCGAGCCTGGGATCGTCACCGGGTTCCTTGGACCGAACGGCGCCGGCAAGTCGACGACGATGCGGATGATGCTCGGCCTGGGCCGGCCGACGTCTGGTTCGGTGCTGGTCAACGGACGTCTCCTCGCCGACCATCCGGCCCCGCTGAACGTCGTCGGTGCGCTTCTCGAGGCGCGTGCCATGCATCCCGGCAGAACGGCACGCAACCACCTGCGCGTCCTGGCCGCGACGAGCGGGATCGGCCGGGCCCGTGTTGAGCAGGTGATCGACCTGGTCGGACTGGCCGACGCCGCCGACCAACGGGTCAGCGACTTCGGCGAAGCCCAGGTCAACCTTGCCGCAGGACTCCCCTCCCCCTACGCCTACCTGTGGTCCCTGCCCATCAAGACCCGCGACCCGCACCTGGCCGACCTGTACGCCGTCCTCGCCGGGCCAGCCGCTCCCACCTGGTCTCAACGCTCCACGGCCAGCAGATCTACCTGCTCGACGGACTGCACCGAACGCCCCCCAGATCCTGACCGGCAGCACCGCGGAGCCGACGTCGCCCTCGTGCTCCCGCGGTGCGGCATCGTCGGTGATCCCGAAGGTCGAGCCGCCGGCGATCGCGAGATAGTTCGGCTCACTCGGATGCGTGATCGCCGTCCAGTCTGTGGCGTAGCCAGAAGCCTCGGAGAGATCGGCCAGGTAGGGCATCTCCTCGCGCATCTGGTCGGGGGTGTGGTCGGCAGGGCGCCATCCCATCGTCGCTTCGCGCCGCGTTGCTGCGGGCTACAGCCCGGCGGTCCCAGACGACTCATCCGAGCACCTCGGTACTCGACGAGGTCGGGGAGTTGAGGTCGTAGACGACCACGCCGCCGACCTGCTGGCCGCGGAACCGGTCCCGGACCCACAACTCGATGTCCGAGGCTGCGGGACCCACGGTGCCGCCAGCGAGGTAGTAGTGCACGTCCCCCCGTGCCACCGCACTCTCGAACGCGGCGAGGGTCGGGGTTGGGTCCGAGCCGTTGTAACCGCCGACGGCGATGACCGGCGACCCGCTCGCCAGCTGGTAGGCCGACGCGGACCGGGCCCCACCGACCGCGGCCACCCAGCGGTAGCCGTCGGCGCCGTCGCTGAGCATCGTGGCCACCGCCTTCAAGGTGGTGCGCGGGATCGTCGATCGAATCGCGGGCGGGCCAGCGTTCACCTGGGGCGACGCGCCGGTGTGGGGTTGGGACGCGGTGGTGACTGCGTAGACCCCGGGAGCCCCCAGCCCCAAGACCAGCGCCGCGCCCCAGGCCACGACCTGGCCTCGCGGACCGAGCCTGACGCCGCTGGCGACCATGCCCAACGTCAGGAGGGACGCCAGCACCGCGGCGGCGACCCAGACCATGGGATGCGGCCCCACGCACGACAACACGGTCGCGAGGCCACCGGTGACGACCGCCGCCGTGATCAGCCCGGCCCGCCCCAGCTCGGTGTGCCGCCGGGGCAGGACGACCGACAGCCCGACGGTGACCAGCACCGCGGTCGCCGGAGCGAGCAGGATCGTGTAGTAGGAGTGATAGGTGCCACTCATGGCGGCGAGGGTCAGCACCACGGTGCCCGCCCATATCAGTGCCATCACGAGCCCAGAGCGTTGACGGGCGAGGCGCTCCTCGCCGCGGGCCAGGACAAGGGCCACGGTTGCGAGCACCACGGCCGCGGGCAGCAGCCAGAGCGCTGCGTGTGCCGCAGGCAGTGCGAAGACCCGGCCGGCCCGAGCGAGCTGCCACGACCCGTCGCCCGGACTGGCGGCGCCCTCAGCTCCGGTGAGCCGGCCAACGCCGTTGTAGCCGACCGCCAGGTCGAGCACCGAGTTGCTCGTCGAGCCACCGATCCACGGACGCGACCCCGCTGGCCACCTCGACACGATCACCACCCACCACCCGGCCGCGACCACCGTCGCTGCCCCGGCACCGCCCAGGTGCAGCAAACGCCTCGGGACGGGGATCGTTGCGCACCAGAGGTATCCAATCGCCAGCGCTGGCACGACGAGCAGCGCTGCTCCCATCTTGGTCAAGAAGCCGAGACCTACCAGGGCACCGGTGATGGCCATCCACGCTCCGCCACGGCGCGTGCCGATCGCCTGCTGGGTCGTTGCTGCCGAGGCCACCAGCAGCAGGACCAGGAGAGCATCCGGGTTGTCGTAGCGGAAGACCAGCACGCTGACCGGCGTGAGCGCGAACACCGCGCCGCCGAGGAGGGCCGTGCCTGATGAGTCCGTCATCCGGCGAACGAGGCCGTGGACCACGGCGACTGCGGCAACACCCTCCAGCGCCTGGGGCAGCATCACCGCGAGCGGCGAGAGCCCGAGCACTCGCACGGAGAGTGCCATCGGCCAGAGGGCCAGCGGGGTCTTGTCGACAGTGATCGCTCCACCGGCGTCCAGGGAACCGAAGAAGAACGCCTTCCAGGACTGCGCCCCCGCCTGTGCTGCGGCCGCGTAGTAGTCGTTGGCCCACCCCGACCTGTCAGCGTCCCAGAGGAACAGGACGGCCGTTGCACCCAGCAGCAGCGTCAGCGGTCCGTGTCGCAACAGCAGTCGGCGGGGCACGAGTCGGACCCTAGGCGCGCGCACCTGTGGCTAACCTGAACATCCTGTCGACCGAAATCGGTCGTTCGACGCCACCGCCGACCGTTCCCGTTCAGGGCGGCTTCAGGTGTCGTGCGAGAGCGTGGTGCTACATCACCGAGTGC